>JAPUIM010000127.1 GCA_027297025.1 Bacteroidota bacterium
GCCAATCCCTCTATGGTTCGTATGGCTTTAATAGGATCTTCAAACTTTTTTTCATTTATTTCTACCAACTCTCCCTGCTCAAATTGTAACATAAGCTCTTCCGATTCATTTTTGGCAAGTTGAGTGGGGAAAGCTTCGTCAGGTAAATATTGGTCTGAGGTGAGAGTTTCTTTTCCTCCCACAGTGGTTCCCCATAATCCCTTATTCACAGAATAAAGGGCTTTTTCCCAGTCCTGGTTTACCCCTGCATCTTTTAGATATTGGATTTCCTGTTCCCTGGAAAGCTGTTGGTCACGTATAGGGGATAAAATAGGAACATTTGGCATCATGATCCGAAAAACCACGTCAAATCGCACTTGGTCATTTCCTGCTCCGGTACTTCCATGGGCTACAAAATCAGCTTTTGTTTCCTGAGCGAATTTGGCTATGGCCAGTGCCTGGAATACTCTTTCAGAGCTTACCGATAATGGGTAACTGTTGTTTTTTAGAATATTTCCGTAAATCAGGTATCTGATACAATTTTGGTAATAGTTTTGTGCTTCGTTCAGGCAATGATGGGAAGTAGCCCCCAGGTAAAGGGCACTTTTTTCTACCTGATCCAATTCATTTTTGTCAAAACCTCCGGTATCAACAATTACCGTGTGTACCTCCAATCCCCTTTCCTGACTTAGGTATTGAACACAATAAGAGGTATCTAAACCACCACTATAGGCGAGAACTACTTTTTTCTTTTCCATAATTAACTGAACAGCTTTCGACTTTTAATTTTTCGCAGCAGCACGTGGCGCTTATATCTTAACCAACGTTCATATTTTTGAAGGGTAGACATTTTGAGTTTGGACTTTGTGGCAGTCATTTTTTTATTTGGATCAAAAAGCATTCCGGTGCATAAACAATGCTTTCGGTTCATTCGCTGTAGGATGTCATAGTTTACACAACTCTGACAGCCTGACCAAAACGCATCGTCATCAGTTAGTTCAGAAAAAGTAACCGGTCGATAACCCAGGTCCGAGTTTATTTTCATTACTGCCAAACTGGTGGTAAGTCCAAACAATTTGGCATTGGGATATTTTTTACGGGATAATTCAAATGCTTTGCTTTTGATCCTTTTAGCCAGGCCGCTTTTTCGGTGTTTGGGTGCCACGATAAGGCCTGAATTGACTGCGTACTTGCCGTGTTGCCAGGTTTCGATGTAACAAAATCCAGCTACCTCCGCATTATGGTCCAAAGCAATTACAGCTTGACCCTGCTTCATTTTATTGACGATATACTTGCGGTCCCTTTTGGCAATGCCGGTTCCCCGGGCATGGGCAGCCTCTTCAATCATTTTACAAATCTGCGATGCGTATTGGAAGTGTTTCGACTCCGTACGAACCACCTTATATTTATTTAATACCGACTGATCTACTAGCATGGATCAACTATTATGAAATTGGAACTTAAAAAGTTAAAAAGATATTGAAAGGACGTTGTAAGTGGAGCGTACCCACTTAAATGAAATATAGTATGGCCCTAGGGCCTGGGGAACCTGGGTGAAAAGACTGGGCAGTATATGCTTTCGTGGTTCATTTAAGGCCCAAAGTTAAAACAATAATAATTTTAAATACAAACCAATTGCCAAGTTTTTCATTTGTTTATAAATTAAGAGAGTATGCTACAGGCAATTGTAGCTCAAAAATTTTCGAGAAAATTAAATTTTAGATAAGCCAGGTATTGGATATGAAATTTTAATTTCCTAAAATTGGTACTTCAAATTTTAGATATGAGAAGTTTTGCCCCTGCATATGCCCCCTTTTTTTACTTTTTCGGTGAAATCCGAGATCGTTAGGGCTATTGCAAGAGGAATAGAATAAAAATAGCCAAAAGGGTCTCGGAGAAATTCGAGACCTTTTTTTATAATACTATGAATGATTGCAAAACCATAGCCATTCAGGGCTGTTTAGCCTCGTTTCACGACATGGCAGTCAGAAAATATTTCTCAAATGAAGAAGTACATTTGTTAGAATGTGTGAGTTTTGAAAAGACCTGCAAGGAATTGTGCATGGGCAATGCAGATTTGGCTATGATGGCCATTGAAAATAGTATAACCGGAAGCTTACTGCCTAATTATGCGTTACTGCAAAAGTATTCAATGAAAGTTGTGGGAGAAGAATACCTGCACATAAAACAAAACCTCATGGTCTTACCAGGTCAGAGAATATCTGATATAAAACAAGTTCGATCACATCCAATTGCACTGCTGCAGTGCAGTGAGTATCTGGAGGCCCACTCTCATTGGAGAGCTATTGAAACCTTTGATACTGCTGGAAGTGCCCGGGAAATTAGCGACCAGAAGAGATATGGTGTGGCGGCCATTGCCGGAACCATGGCTGCCCGAACCTATGGAATGGAGATATTGGCAGAAGAAATTGAAAACCTCAAAGAAAATAGCACAAGATTCCTGGTCTTAGCCTTAGAAGAAAAAGAATTGGGAGAAGCGGATAAAGCTTCTATTTGTTTTCAACTTCAATCCCGACCAGGATCCTTAGCCGGTGTTTTGGATATTTTTCGTCAAAATTTTATTAATCTGACCAAAATTCAATCGGTGCCCATACCCGGTAAACCTTACCAATATATTTTTCACATTGATGTGGAATGGGCTGGCAACGGGGCCTTGAGCAATGCGCTACAACAATTGAAAAGACTTACTGAAAAGTTGGATGTCTTTGGACGTTATAAAAAAGGAAATAAAGTAATCAACTTCGATGAGGAACAAGCTGCTTGATTTTTTAAAGAATAGAAAATGAGTGAAATTAAAATACAACTAAACCTCACTCCTTTAAATGAATGGGGCTTAGGAAATTCGGATCAGCTAATTATTAGCGGTCCTTGTAGTGCAGAAACCGAGGAGCAAGTATTGGCTACAGCCCATGAATTGGTCAAACTAAATCCCCAAGTCAAAGTGTTTCGTGCCGGGATATGGAAACCCCGTACCAGGCCTAACAATTTTGAAGGAGTTGGTTTGGATGCATTGAGATGGTTGAAACTGGTCAAAAAAGAAACCGGATTAAAAGTAGCCGTGGAAGTAGCCAATGGGCATCATGTTTACGAGTGCCTCAAATATGGGATCGACCTCCTTTGGATAGGGGCCAGAACCACGGTTAATCCCTTTTCGGTACAGGAAATCGCCGATGCCCTCAAGGGAGTGGATATCCCGGTGTTGGTAAAAAATCCTTTGAATCCGGAACTCCAATTATGGTTGGGGGCTTTGGAAAGGGTAAATAATGCTGGCATTTCCAAATTGGGGGCTATCCACCGAGGATTTTCCACTTTCAAGAAAACGCCTTACCGCAACAGTCCGGAGTGGTATATGGCCATTGAGTTAAAACGCCAACTTCCGGAATTGCCCATCATTTGTGATCCCAGCCACATCACGGGTAAACGGAGTTTGATTGGAGAGGTATCTCAAAAGGCGCTCAATCTGGCAATGAATGGATTGATGATCGAGGCACATATTAATCCCCAAGAAGCCTGGAGCGATGCAGCCCAACAACTTAGTCCTGAAGGATTACATCAGGTTTTGAGTAAACTGAAGTTCCGCACACCGGAAGGTGAGGATATCCTTAAAGAGGACTTGTTGGAATTATTGAGGGAAGATATTGATGATTTGGATCACGAATTGCTGGATGTAATTGCCCGAAGGGCTGAAATTGCCGAAAAGATCGGCCAATACAAGAAGGCCCACAATATGACGATTTTACAAGTCACTCGTTGGGATGATCTGTTGTCAGAAAGATTGGGAAAAGCATTGGCTCTTGGCCTGGATGAAACAACCATGAAGGAGATATTCAAGCAAATACATATTCAATCCATTAAAATTCAGGAGAAGGTATTGAGTAAAGCAAACGGGGATAAAGTAAAAAGCAATCAGTAAAAAATGGAGGAAACAAAACAACATACGCCGGCCTTTGATGAAAACAAGATTTTGATCGTAGGCGCCGGAAATATGGGAGGTACCTATGCCCGGAGTCTGGTGGCCTCTCAAATTGTAAGCATTAATGACTTGCAAATTTTGGAAAGACAACCTACCCTTTGCAGCAATTTTATGGAGGCGGGTTATGAACATGTGCATACCCAACCGGGAGATTATATCTCTAATGTGGGCTGGATCATTTTAGCGGTAAAACCCCAGGACTGCCATAAGTTATTTGAACATTTAAGACCTTATGTGCACGAAGATCAGTTTGTTTTAACCATCATGGCCGGCATCAACATTGCCACTATCCAAAAGGAGTTGGGTTTAAAGAAAGTAGTAAGGGCCATGCCCAATCTTCCAGCTGGAATTGGGATGGGTATGACCGCTTTCACTATTTCTCAAGAGGT
>JAPUIM010000128.1 GCA_027297025.1 Bacteroidota bacterium
TGAAGTTGGTGCCGCTCAGGAGATAAATAAATTGTTTTTTGAAGTGCTAGTTGCCCCCAACTATCAAGAGGAGGCGTTGGAAATATTAAAGGGTAAAAAGAAAAGAATATTGCTCCGGCAAAAAGGTAGGATGAAGGGGAAAAAACAGTTTAAAAGTCTGCTCAATGGGGTTATTGAACAGGATAGGGATTCAAAAACAGATGAGGAAAGCGACTTCAAAATTGTAACCAGCAAGGGTCCCACAAAAGATCAAAAACAGGCCATGTTATTTGCCAGTAAGATTGCCAAACATACCAAATCAAACACCATCGTGCTGGCTAAACAAGATCAAATGATCGCCAATGGGGTAGGCCAAACCTCCCGGGTAGATGCTCTGAAACAATCCATTGAAAAGGCTAAAGCTTTCGGATTTGATCTCAATGAAGTGATAATGGCTTCCGATGCTTTTTTCCCTTTCCCCGATTGTGTGGAGATCGCCAATAAGGAAGGTATTAAAGCGGTGATTCAACCTGGTGGCTCAATCCGCGATCAGGAGTCCATCGATTTTTGTAATAAACATGGAATGGCAATGGCCACCACCGGTTTTCGCCATTTTAAACACTAAAGAAAGTGCATATTAAAAGTATATTTGAAACAAATTTGTAACTTTCAGAGTCTATATTTTTCAGTGCCTGATTTGTGAGATTGAAGCATGGGTTTATTTGATTTTTTTACGAGCGATATTGCCATAGATTTAGGGACTGCCAACACTTTGATTATCAGCAAAGACAAGATTGTAGTTGATGAGCCATCTATTATTGCTATTGACAAAAATACCAATAAGATACTCGCCATTGGCAGGACGGCCATGCAAATGCATGAAAAAACTCACGACAATATTAAGACCATTCGCCCTTTGAAAGATGGCGTAATCGCCGATTTTCACGCAGCAGAGCATATGATCAGGGGGATGATCAAAATGATCGATGAGCATAAAAGGAGTTTTTTTCCCCCCTCTCATCGCATGCTTATTTGCATACCTTCGGGAATAACCGAAGTGGAAAAACGAGCCGTACGGGACTCCGCCGAGCATGCTGGAGCTAAAGAAGTGTATATGATTCATGAACCTTTGGCTGCTGCTATTGGAATTGGAGTGGATATAGAACAGCCAGTGGGTTCCATGGTGGTAGATATTGGTGGCGGAACCACCGAAATCGCGGTGATTGCTCTTTCCGGCATAGTATGCAATCAGTCCATCCGAGTAGCCGGCGATACTTTCAACAAGGATATTTTGGATTATATGAGAAGACAGCATAATCTTCTTATTGGTGAGCGTTCGGCGGAAAAAGTAAAGCTCCAGGTTGGGTCGGCTCTTACCGAATTGGATGATGGGCCCGAAGATTATGAAATAAGGGGCCGAGATCTAATGACAGGGATTCCTAAAGTAATTAAAATATCCTATTCGGAGATAGCCTTCGCTATCGACAAATCGGTATCAAAAGTAGAAGAAGCTGTTCTTAAAACCTTAGAAATATCCCCCCCTGAGTTATCCGCTGATATCTATGATAGTGGCATTCATCTCACCGGAGGAGGTGCATTATTAAGAGGTTTAGATAAAAGACTGGCTTTAAAAACCAAATTGCCCATTCATGTGGCTGATGACCCCCTGAGGGCAGTTGTTCGTGGAACCGGATTGGCCTTGAAGAATATCAAAACCTATAAAGCCATCCTTATGAATTGAGCTGCTAAATGCAACGACTATTTCAGATACTACTAAAATACCGCGCCTTTATTATATTTGTTCTATTAGAATTCTTGAGTGGATGGTTGATCATCCAAAATAACCAATACCAAAGTGCAGCTTTTTTTAATTCTTCCAATGCATTGGCCGGAAATATCATAAATGCCACCAACTATTTATCCGAATACTTATCCCTTAGAAAAGTCAATCAGGAGCTTTCGCAGGAAAATGCGATCTTGCGAAATCAGTTACTCCGAAATCCCAGTGTGACCACTGGGTCAACTTCAATTGATTCCACGTTATCCACAGAATTTGAATATATCCCAGCCAAGGTTATCAATAATTCTACCAGGCGGTTTAAAAATTATCTCACTCTAAACAAAGGCAGTAATGATGGGGTAGAACCGGGAATGGGAGTGATAGGTATACATGGCATTGTGGGTGTGGTGAAGTCTTCCTCAAACCATTTTGCTACCATTATTTCACTACTTCATGGAAATATGTTAGTCTCTTCCAAAATAGAAAGCTCCAATACCCTTTGCACTACCAAGTGGGACGGGGTAAATCCACTTCGGGCCAATCTACTTTATGTCCCTCGACATATTGAGTTAAACATTGGTGATACCGTAAGTACATCGGGATATAATGCCATTTTCCCTGAAAAAATATTAATAGGGACCATAAGTCAGGTAAAACTTCCTGAAGATGCTACTTTCTATGACATAAGGATTAGTCTGTCAACAGAATTTCATGGCCTTTCCTATGTATATGTTTTACAGAATAATCTTAAAGCTGAAAAAATTTCATTAGAGGTTAATTCAATCACTGAATAATGGTAAGAGGAAGTTTGTTAAACCAAACATTAAACTTTTTATTCTACATTCTTGTCCAAATAATATTGGTGAAAAATTTGGTTTTGTTTGATACCGCTTTTTGTTTTATTTATGTTGCATTCTTATTGCTATTGCCCTTAGAAACTGGCATTCTGATAATTTTGTTATTAGGATTTATCACCGGATTTTTGGTTGATGTTTTTTACAACAGCTTGGGAATCCACACTGCAGCTTGTGTTTTATTGGCATATCTAAGGACTCATTGGATTCGCTTATTAACACCTACAGGAGGTTACGAGGTCGGAGCCAAGATCTCCTTAAATTCAATGGGATTACGATGGTTTAGTTCTTACTGTTTGGTATTGATCTTTATTCACCATATTGCCCTGTTTTTTCTTGAACTCGGTGGATTTGGGCTATTCTATTTCACCCTTTTCAAGATCATCACTAGTACCTTTTTGACCTTTATGGTGATTGTGATTGTTCAATATTTATCCGGAAGTATTTATTCCAGAAGGGTGTAAATATGAATGAACATAAAAAATATATTGTCCAGGGAGTATTTGTTTTGGTAGGTCTGGTTTTCCTTACCAAGTTGTTTTTTATACAAATTGTGAATAGCGATTACAAGCAAGCAGCGGACGATAACATTATACAGAAAATCATCGATTATCCCTATCGTGGTGTAATAAGTGACCGAAATGGAGAATTACTGGTACACAATAGCCCCATTTATGATCTGCAGGTGGTACCTCGCGAAGTAAGTCTAAATGACACGCTGGCCTTTTATAAGATATTCCATATCACACAAAAGGAGTTTGAACAAAAAATGAAGGCTGCAGCAAGTTATTCATGGGTTAAACCCTCCATATTTATTAAACAAATTCCTTTGGAGGAATTTGCATCTATCCAGGACCATTTGGTCAATTATTCTGGGTTTTATATCACCGCTCGTACTACCAGGGCCTACTCCAAACCCATTTTGGCCAACGCTTTGGGATATATTGGTGAAATTGATAAAAAAGGTCTGAACCTGGACACTACCAACTACTATAGTCAAGGGGATTATATCGGGATCAGTGGCCTGGAAGCCATGTATGAAGATTGGTTGAGAGGAAAACGAGGAGAAAAAATAAAAATGGTCAATGCCAAAGGGATCGAACAAGGATCTTTTAAAGATGGTAAGCTTGATAAAAAGGCAGTGCCTGGAGTTAACCTGGGATCCACTATCGATTCGGACCTACAAGTTTATGCAGAAAAGCTGCTGGAGAATAAAGTGGGGAGCGTGGTAGCCATCGAACCGAGTACTGGTGAGATTCTGGTGATGACTTCTGCCCCAAGCTATGATCCAAATTTACTCTCTGGCAGAAACTTTGGCTCCAACTTTAACAAATTGCAGAAAGATACCTTATATCCCTTGTTCAATCGACCGATCATGGCTGATGTGTATCCTCCGGGATCTATTTTCAAACTGATCCAAACCCTAATAGGTCTTCAAGAAAATGTTATTTACGCCGAAACAGATTTTGAATGTAATAAGAACCTCATCGGATGTCATAACCATGGCCCCAATGAAAATCTACTCGGTGCAATCAGGCATTCCTGCAACCCCTACTTTTACAAGGTTTTTCGACGAATTATTAACCAAAACAAACATGAAAATACCTATAAGGATTCTCAAATAGGTTTGGAAGTCTGGAGAGAACACTTACTGAGTTTTGGAATGGGCAAACCCTTGGGAATTGATCTGCCAAATGAAAAACCTGGAATAATACCCACCACGGCATACTATGACAAACTGTATGGCAAAGGTCGGTGGAAATTTTCCAACATCTATTCCTTGGCCATTGGACAGGGAGAACTGGGATTTTCCCCTCTACAAATAGCCAATTTTACCACAATTATTGCCAATAGAGGTTATTATATAAAACCCCATTTGATAAAGGCAATCGGTGATACTAATGAACCTTTACCCCAGTTCAACGAAAAACATTTCACCACAATTGACCGGAAACATTTCGATTTGGTGGTAGATGCTATGGAAAAAGTAGTAGAATCAGGTACCGGCCAATATCGTGCTAAGCTCAAAGATATTAAAGTGTGTGGAAAAACGGGGACCGTAGAAAACCCTCATGGAGAGGACCATTCGGTATTCATAGCCTTTGCACCC
This sequence comes from Bacteroidota bacterium, assembly GCA_027297025.1. GTDB lineage: Bacteria > Bacteroidota > Bacteroidia > Cytophagales > Cyclobacteriaceae > JAPUIM01. The sequence goes on from JAPUIM010000128.1 coordinate 4,724, forward strand.
AAAGACAATCCACAAATAGCGCTTTCCGTATATGTGGAAAATGCTGGACAAGGCGCAAGAGCGGCTGCGGCCATTTCGGGTCTTCTGATTGAAAAATACTTGAAAGGTGACCAGGCAGAATTGTATTTTGAAGATTATGTAATGACAGGAGAATTCCTTTATTGAAACGCCCAGATTCCATATTAGCCAATATTGATTGGCTCACCATTTTGGTGTTTTTCCTAATGGTGATGCTGGGGTGGATTAATCTTTACGCCGCGGTTTTTGATGAGAAATCGCAACAGAATATGTTTGATCTTTCCCAGAATTCCGGTAAGCAATTATTATACATCATATCGACCATATTCTTGATTATCATCATCGTGTCGGTTGATTTTAAATTTTATAACTCTTTTGCCTACATCATTTACGGTTTTATTATTGTACTCCTGATATCCGTCCTGCTGTTTGGGAAAGAAGTTGCGGGGGCCAAATCCTGGTTTGACCTAGGCCTTTTTCAATTCCAGCCCTCTGAATTTTCAAAGTTCGCCACTGCCTTAGTCGTTGCTAAATACTTAGACAACCCCAGCGTGAAACTAACCAAAATAAAAAATCTGTTTGTATTAGTGCTGCTGGTAGGTTTGCCCATGGGCTTGATACTACTTCAACCGGATACCGGAACAGCGTTGGTATTTATGGGTTTTATTATCGTATTCTACCGCGAAGGCCTGTCTTCATTGTTTATTATTCTTGGATTGGCCGGCGTGGCCATTTTTATCATGACTTTGTTAATACCCCAAGTATATTTATTTGTAGGCATTGTCATATTGGGGGCATTAATAATTGGTTTTGGGGCTCGCAATATTAAGCGGATCGCTATTACCTTAGTGGCTATGGGAGTCATTGCCGGGACCATAAAAAGTGTTGACTTTGTTATCAATGATGTACTAAAACCGCACCAGCAAAATCGAATTAAAGTTTTATTTAATCCTGATATAGATCCCTTAGGGGCAGGATGGAATGTTACGCAGTCTAAAATTGCCATTGGCTCAGGCGGCTTAGCTGGCAAAGGGTTTTTGGCAGGTACTCAAACAAAATTCGACTTTGTGCCCGAGCAAAGCACAGATTTTATTTTTTGTACCATAGGAGAAGAACATGGATGGATGGGGAGCCTGTTGCTGATTTCCTTATTCACAATATTATTAATAAGAGTAATTAATATCGCAGAAAGGCAAAAATCCAGATTTACCCGTGTATATGGCTATTCTGTGGCATCAATTATTTTTATCCATTTTATGGTAAATATTGGTATGACCATTGGTCTTTTCCCGGTAATTGGAATTCCTTTGCCTTTCTTTAGCTATGGAGGTTCATCGCTGTGGGCCTTTACTGTTCTTTTATTTATCCTATTAAAATTAGACGCCCACAGGATGCAGATATTGGTTTGGTGAGAGGACTAATTATATTTTTTTGAAATCAGGCCAAATAATTCCTTTACTTCTTCCGATTCGAAATCCCAGTTATTGGCGGCCCCGTAACTTTCCTTCAACGAACTAATGGCTGCATCATAGTTGTCGAAATTTTCTAAATCCTTTAGAGCTTTGGAGAATTGAGGCTCATCTCCACCAAACAATTCATTGATAAACATGAACTGTTGGTTTACGGTTAAACTATTTTCAATATTGTCAATTGCCTTAAACTGATGAATTTCGGCCAATGAAGGAGCCGATTCTGACTTTAGTTTATCGTTGAGAGTGCCAATTTCCCAGTGATGATCATTTTGATCGCTTATATTTTCATTTTCTGAAGGTTTAGTTTCCAAATAGATCGAATCTTCCTCTAGAGGACATATTTCATTGAATGTGGATAAATGCTGATCTATTTCGTCCGGCAGATCTGCGGTGTCTTCTACCACCTTATCAAAGATCTTCAAAGCTATTTCCAGGTCGGGATTTTCATTTTGGTGTTGTTGTAGCTGATTTAGTAAATCCTCTCCAAGATGACGGTTGATTCGAATATATTTCACCAGTTGATTTAGTCCTGAAGTTAGGTGTGGATTGGAAAAACCATTTATTAGTTCGTTCCGGTAGAAATCATAGGGAGAAAATATCAATAACAAACAATCAAATACCGCCTCTTCAACTAATAATTGAAAGTGTTTCTGATCTATCTCAATATTGTTGGAAAGCACATTGAGAAACCTCTTTAAAGCCAATTGTACCTGAGCAGAACTGTAATTAAAATAGGGGCTGTTAAACTTCTCACTCTCCAGCTGCCAATTTTCAAATAACTTTTTAAGTATTAATGAATTTATCTGGTGAATAGTAGAAAATTTAAGAATCTCTCTTCCATTGATTTTCAGGTTATCTTTAAAATATCCTTCGCAGGATATTTGGGCAAATTTCCTGCTATATTCCTTCAGTGATTGGAAATTCAGTTTACTTTCCATAACTAATTAACCAACCACAAAAATACTAAAATAAATTGTAGGTGACTTCAAATCCCCATAACCAGCTTAATTCCACTTATTTGTTATTATTTTTGTGCATTCTAAGTGAAAACCGTATATGTTTATAGAACCTTCATACACCCCAAGGGGCGAACAACAGGCAGGCTGGATTGAAGTCATTTGCGGTTCCATGTTTTCTGGAAAAACTGAAGAATTGATAAGAAGATTGAATCGAGCCTTGATAGCGCAACAAAGAGTGGAGATATATAAACCGCGGCTTGATACCAGATACCACCAAAAAAACGTTGTTTCACATGATGAAAAGGAGATTTTATCCACTCCTGTGGATTTTTCAAATGATATTCTTTTACTGGC
>JAPUIM010000129.1 GCA_027297025.1 Bacteroidota bacterium
AAGATCTCGATGTTTTCAATATCCTCAGGGTCCAAATCAGCAATCCGGTTTGAAGGGTTATCCTGCTCATCAGTAATCTCGCCATTTGTACGAGTTAGCGAGACAGGATTGGTTCCGGCAGAAAAGGCCGAATTGTCCATATAGACCCCATCCACAATGTATAGGGGTTCCGATGATCCGGTAATGGTGGTGTTTCCTCTTAATTTAATGGAAATACCGCCGCCTGGCGCTCCTGAGTTACTGTAGATGTTGGCCCCGGTGACCTTACCTTGAAGCGCTGCATCCAGCGTCTGTACAGAAGTGGCCCCGGTCAGTTCCTTAGCGGAAACCGTGGAAACTGCATTGGCCAAATTGGATCTTTTTACTGAAGAGGCCAAACCAGTTATTACCACTTCTTGCAAATTGAACACGTCTTCCGACAGTGCAATGCTGATGGTTTCACTGGCAGCATCAACAGGAACTTCCTGGGCCAGATAGCCAATGGAAGTATAAACCAGGGTTCCGGATTCTCCAGGAATAGTAATGCTATAGTTCCCATCAATACCGGTAGTAACCCCGGTAGATGTCCCTTTGATGACCACATTCACGCCAATCAAAGGTTCCCCATTCACGTCATCGGTAATTTGACCACTTACCGAAAATTGGGCTAATGCCACCGGTGTCAAAAAACACAGCAGCAATAGCAATTTTAATCTTTTGTAATATTTTCCCATAAGTAAAAGGTTTGAATTAACTAAAATTTATTTGCAGTGAATATAGTACCAAAAATTCTGAATCTGGTAGTGATAGAGTGGAAGAAATGGGACAAAATGGAAGTTTAAACAGTTTTTTAAAAGATAGTTTTAAAAAATATTTGAATAATTATACTTTAGTGAAGAATTAGACCTTTTTTTATAAATAAAATCCAAAAATTATATCCCCCAAAATGCGTGAATTTGATACAACCAAAGTGTTTTTGGTGGAGAGAAGCAGGTCAAAATTTTATATCCTCATAAACACCATTGTGACAGGTTCTGCACACCATATAATCCTTTAGTATGGAGGGTTTGAGCATTGATTTTCCCAGCAGCATTCGCACACATTCTTGTATACCCTCAATGATTGAAGGATGAGGATGAATAAGTTCGGCCAATTCATCGATTCCTTTATTCATGGATATTAATAAAGCTACTGCTTCAATTGCGCTGGAAGCATGTTCACCCACCACTCTCATACCCAAAATTTTCATTTTATCGTCATCGGTGACTAGTATTTTTATAAATCCCTGGGTGTTGCGCATGGCAATGGCCCTGGAAATACAGGCATAATCCAGACTTACCACTTTATAATTCTTTACTTTTTCCTTGGCCTGTAATTCATTCAAACCCACTCCAGCCACCTCGGGATGGAGGAACATAATGGTGGAGACATTTTCATAAATCAATTTCCTCTTGGGTTTGCCGAAGATCCTTTCCACCGCATGTCTTCCTTCCAATTCACCCACATTCACCAAGGCAATGTCTGCTGTAATATCTCCTACGGCGTATATGTTGGGCACACTGGTCTGGGTTTCTTTATCAATGATGCCTCGGCTGTCCATTTTGATCTTGACCTGGTCTGTCCAAAGATCTTCGAAGTTGGGTACACGGCCCACCGAAATCAGGGCCTTTTCCACATTGAAAATTTCTTTTTCCTTATTGGTATACTCCAGTTCATATTCCACCCGACCGTTGACCTTTCCCATCCTAATTAACCTGGCGTTGTGATGGATCAATACACCCTTGGATTCCAGATTTTTTTCTATCACCTTCACTACATCCTCATCTTCAAAAGGCAAGATCCTGTCACCCTTGTCAATCAGGTTTACTTTGGTTTTACCAAAATTGGAAAAGATGGTGGCAAACTCACAGCCAATCACCCCGGCACCCAGTATCACCATACTCTTGGGAAAATGATCATTCTTCTCAACGCTGTCACTAGTAAAGATTATTTTCTCATCAATAGGAATATCGGGAAGCTTCCTGGGTCTACTGCCGGTAGCCAAAATAATGTAGTCAGCATATATTACACTGGTTCCAATATCCGTATGGATCTCAACCTCATTCTCTGAAATCAATTTGGCCTCCCCGTTGGCTGAATGAAATAATTGGATTTTATCTGAGTTGTTCAGCAAACGCATGTGGTTTTCTAAAAGATTCATCCTTTCGCCAACAGCACTTTTGACCTCTTCCCTTATATCTTTGAATTGCACATCGGGAACAGGCATTCCATGGCTTGCCAGATTTTTTCTAAATAACAGGTGTTCCCTGGATAACTCCCACCAGGTTTTGGAAGACAAAGCACCATTGTGAATACCTGCCCCTCCCACACGTTTTTTTTCTATCAGTAGAACCTTCTTCTTAAAATCCACCGCCCGCATAGCTGCCGCATATCCGGAAGGACCTGCTCCAATTACGCAGAGATCAAACTTTTCCATGTTTGTTTAATTTTGGCATAGGTCAAATATACATTCAAAAATAAGAAGATTTGAATTTTTACAAGAGATGATATGATTATTAGGCCTATGTATAGACATTTTATTCAAGACCCATTGTTGGCTTTTTCTTTTAGTTCAATACCATCCAATACCCGTCTGATCTCGTTTGATTGATGAATGATTCGAAACATGGCCGTTTTATCCAGGTGGTCAATCAATTTCTTGAAATGAATGAGATTATCAATATAGGTCTGGAGGGCTTTGGAAAGATTGGAAGCATTTTGTTCAAAAATGGGCACCCACATATCGGCTGAACTTTTGGCCAGACGTACGGTAGAGGCAAAACCACTGCCTGCCATATTGAAAATATTTTTTTCATTTTTTTCAATTTCCAATACAGTTAATCCCAAGGTGAATGAACTGATATGGGATAAGTGTGATACGTAAGCAATATGAAGATCGTGGTCTTTAGGATCCATATAAATCACCTTCATGCCCAGCGTTTTGTACATTTTCCGGATCAATTCCAATGCATACTTTCGGCATTTCTCCTGATCACAAATAATCGTTACATTACCCCTAAACAGGTTGGCAATAGCAGCTTCCGGACCAACATTTTCAGTTCCGGAAATTGGATGAGAGGCTACATATTGGTCTCGATTGGGTAGTTGATCGGCTATTTGACAGATCCCTTGTTTGGTGGAACCCATATCTACCACCACTGCCTGGGAATTAATATTCTGCAATATTTTCGGCAACAGGTTTCTAGCTTGGTCCACCGGAATGGCCAGTATCACCAGATCGGCCTTATTTAGGTGTTCCAAGTCCACTATCTTGTCAACTAAACCCAACTCCTGGGCTTTACTGGCATGATGCTCATTCGAATCAACTCCCCAAAATTCACTGCCGAATTTTCTGGCACGCAGATCAATTGCTAAAGAGCCGCCAATTAAACCTAAGCCAACTATGGTAATGTTCATTGTACTGGAAAGTTAAGCTGTGAGAAT
>JAPUIM010000013.1 GCA_027297025.1 Bacteroidota bacterium
TGCTTATCTCCTACAGAAGCGCGTTGATCATTGATTTATAGCCCACACGGAAAATTTATCATGCTTAATTATCATTTCTTTGTATATCTTATTTTATCATTGATTTCATTTGCCAACTCATTTGCCATGTCCGATACCACCAGAATAAAAAGAGATCTGGAGAGAATTGTAAATACTGAAAAACCCAGAAACTTTATAAATGTTGAGGTTATGAATGAGGTGGCGGATTACATCAAATTAGAATTTGATAAATCTTCCTCCCAGGTTTGGGAACAGCAATTTGAAGTAGATTCGGTAATCTACAAAAACATTATTTGTTCTTTTGGCCCTGTAGATGCGGAACGCATCATTGTGGGTGCACATTATGATGTGGCCGGAGAACAACCGGGAGCCGATGACAACGGAAGCGGGGTGGCTGGTCTGTTGGAGCTTTCCAGGTTATTAAAAATGGATGAATTAAAGTACCGGATTGACTTAGTGGCTTATGCGCTGGAAGAACCTCCTTTCTTTGGAACCCGTCAAATGGGGAGTTATGTTCATGCCAAGTATCTTCATGATAATAAGATACCGGTCAAAGGAATGATTTGCCTGGAAATGATCGGTTTCTTTTCCGATAAAGAAAATTCACAGCAGTATCCCATTTTTTTCCTCAAATGGTTGTATGGAAAATATGGTGATTTTATTACCGTGGTGCAGAAAGTTTTCATTGGAGATTTTGCCCAGGAAATTACCCGGCAATTAAAAAGGAATGCAAAAATCAAAACCGAATTGTTCAGAGGGCCCAGGTTCCTTCCAGGTGTTGATTTTTCAGATCATCTGAATTATTGGGACTTTGGATACAGTGCAGTGATGATCACAGATACCGCCTTTTACCGAAATCCAAATTATCATTTGACCAGCGACACCATTGATACACTCGATATTCCTAAAATAGCTCAAGTCATTGACACCGTGCATGGAGCTTTATTGGGAATGAACTAAATTCACTTTATTCTTCTATTAATTCATGAAGGCAGCCATTTATCAAACGTTTAAGGGCTCAATCACCATTGAAAATGTCCCTGATCCCACCCCCGAACCACATGGTGCGGTATTAAAAGTGGAGGCTACAGGATTGTGCAGAAGTGATTGGCATGGATGGATGGGGCATGATAAGAATATTAAGTTACCCCATGTTCCCGGCCATGAAATATCCGGAACTGTGGTAGAAACCGGGAAAAAGGTAAAGAATTGGAAGGGAGGGGAAAGAGTGACTTTGCCTTTTGTTTGTGGTTGTGGCCATTGTCCCCAATGCAGGTCTGGTAACCATCATATATGCGACCATCAATTCCAGCCTGGGTTTACCCATTGGGGATCATTTGCCCAATATGTAGCCATTCACCATGCCGATATCAATCTGGTAACACTCCCCGAAAACTTGAATTTTGTGGCTGCAGCCAGTTTGGGTTGTCGTTTTATAACAGCATTTCGGGCACTGGTTAAACAAGGCAAAGTTTCAGCCGGTCAATGGGTGGCAGTACATGGTTGTGGAGGAGTTGGATTATCCGCCGTAATGATAGCCCAAGCTTTGGGTGCCAAGGTAATCGCCATCGATATCCACTGGGAAAAACTGGATTTGGCCAAGTCTATAGGCGCCGTAGCTGTCGTCCATGCCGAAGAGGAAACTAATGTGGTAGAGGCTGTAAAAGAGATCAGTGATGGGGGTGTACATGTTTCCATGGATGCCCTTGGAAATAAAACCACTTGTTATAACTCCATTTTGAACTTGAGAAAGAGTGGTAAACACCTACAAGTAGGCCTTATGGAAGCTGCTGATGCACTGCCAAATATACCTATGAGAGAGGTCATCGCCAATGAACTGGAGATCATTGGAAGCCATGGAATGCAAGCCTATGAATATCCTCCACTACTAAAGATGGTCCGGGAAGGCCGGCTGCAGCCGGAAAAACTCATAGACCGTACCATCAGCTTGGAGGAATCAACTACCGAACTCCCAAATATGAACCTTTTTAAAGGAGTGGGAGTAAAAGTCATTAATAAGTTTTGATCCAGGTGATTTATTCAAGAGTCAAATCCACAACCTCTTGCCGCGCCTCATCCATTGACGTACCATAACGCTGCGATAAAATGACAGGCATTTCCTCCCATTACCAACAAATGCCAAACTAAGTGACTGTAGCGTATCCGTTCAGCCAGAAAAAAGAACACTCCTATAATATAGATAACGCCGCCGGCCAGCATCCAAAATAACCCCGATTGAGACATGCCAGTCCCTAATGGCTCCACCACGATGATGAATAGCAAGCTCATGGATAAGTAAAGACAGATGGATAATATCTTGTGTTTTACTCCTCTTACCGCTTTGAAAATAATTCCTGCCAGGGCGAATCCCCATACCAGTCCCAACAAAGTCCAGCCCCAGGTACCACGGAGTACGCCCAGGGCAAAGGGGGTATAGGTACCAGCGATCAGCAAGAAGATAGCCCCATGATCAAGGATCTGGAATACTCGCTTGGCCTTGTTTTTGGGCAAGGCATGGTAGAGGGTAGAGATGAGATAAAGCAACACCATGGTACCTCCAAATACACTTGCCCCCACAATTCCCAAGGCATCGCTGCCACTTGCTGCGGCAATAACCAAAATGGTCAAGGCAGCTATGGCCGCCAATAGCCCCACCCCATGGCTTACGCTGTTGGCTATTTCCTCCCCCGTGGATTGATGGCGTGGTTTTGATTTTGTGGTCATTTTGTCAAGTGAAATATTTAAACGGATGCAAATATAGCTTTCATCACGCTTATTGTAAACCATCAATAATGGATTTTATTATATGGCCTTAGGAGTAATAACCCATCCTTCGGCCTAATGCATATCGTTGGTAATCCTAAGGAGGCTCAGCCTCCTTTTTTTATTTATATTGCATGGGCTATCTTTTTCCTTATGACTAACTTAAATCCACCAATCCCAATAGTTAGGTGTTATGGATTACCAGGAAATTATTCTTAAGCTCCGGAAAAACCGAGAGGTATTCAAGGAACTGCTTCAGGAAGTGCCCGAAGATGAATACTTATGGAAATCCCACCCCGACCAGTGGTGTTTATTAGAGGTTGTATGCCATTTGTATGATGAAGAAAGGGAGGACTTCAGGACCAGGCTCAGATATGCATTGGAAACTCCTGAAAAAGCTCCACCTGCTTTTGATACCCTGGTTTGGGTAAAGGAAAGGAATTATATAGGACAAAACTATGGGGAAATGCTGCAAAAATTCCTGGATGAAAGGAGCGCATCTATAACCTGGCTGCGATCGTTGGAAAATCCCCCCTGGGACAATGCTTATCAACACCCTGAATTAGGCCCAAGGTCGGCCAGATTATACCTGGTCAATTGGCTGGCCCACGATTATTTGCATATTCGCCAAATTAATAAGTTAAAATATTATTATCTTCAGGAAACCGCCGGTGAAGACCTGCAATATGCTGGCAAATGGTAACCGTTTAGATCAAAGTACAAAACTCATGGCCGAACTAAAAACCAAACCTAACAATCAAAACGTTGATGATTTTCTTAAGAAGGTGAGTGATCCGGCCAAACGCAAAAACTGCCACCGGGTGCTGGATATAATGAAACAGATCACCCAGCAAGAACCTAAGATGTGGGGTGATAGCATGGTAGGATTTGGCAATTATCATTATCAATATACCAGTGGAAGGGAGGGCAATTGGTTCCTCACCGGATTTTCTCCCCGAAAGCAAAGCCTGACCATCTATATTATGTCGGGGTTTGACCAATTTGAGCATCTCATGTCACAACTGGGAAAATACAAAAACAGCAAATCCTGTTTGTATGTAAAAAAACTGGATGATATAGACCTGGGTATCCTGAAAGAATTGATAGCAGAATCTATAAAATTGTTGTCCAAAAGGTATTCCTAACCTTTAACATCACCATATCTCTAAAGTATTCCGGCTACTAAGAATCCGATATAGGTGCCAATGGCATTGCCCAAAGAGCCGATGAGAATGGCCGGCAGGATAAGTTCCATACGGCCGAAACTTTCGGCCAATGCCATGGCTGAGGTGGAACCGCCTATATTAGCTTGGCTGGCGATGGAGATCAGTTCCCAATCTCGATAAAACAAGGCTCCCAATCCAAAGGTCATTAATCCATGGACCAGTACCGTAATCGAGGTAAACACCAGAAGTGTAATCCCCAGTGTTTGAAGTTCTACCAGGGTTGTCAACTCACAATAAGCGCCGATTACTGCCAAAAACAGGTATACCCCGTACAATCCCAGCAGTTGAGAACCATTGATATTCCTAAAATAAGGAACCTGTGCCAGAAGCAAAGCGATGGTGGTAATTATTAATATGGAAGGAATGGTAATATTGAAAGCTTCAAAGTAATCAGCGATAAGATTAGACAACCATAGTGATCCAAGTCCCAAACCTATCAACAAGGCAATGGTCTTGGCATTTAACGAAGCGGAACCTGGGCCGTGGTTAGTTGGTGGGAGTGGCTGAGTGCTTGGTCGAATGGATATTTGGCGCCTGACCTTATTAAAGATCTTAGGCAGGACAATGCAAAGCACCATCCAGATGGTGGTAATGATATTGTCAACAACTACCGTACCGGCGTAAAGTCTCCCATCTTCCATTACCCGGTAATGCAATGCCACCGCATTGAAGTTAATGCTGCCCCCGGTATAGGTTCCGGCAAACATACCTGCAATGACATTATAGGAATCTCCAATTGTTTTTGCCCCATCGACCACTTTTATGCCTATTAGGACACCCACCGTAGTTCCCAAGGCACCAATAGAAAAAATTACCAACATAGGTAGGCCGGCTTTTTTCAAATCAGACAGATTTACTCCCAGTAGCAGATAAAATAAGGCAATGGGCGCTACATACCTGAATATCCCATCATATAAGGGAATGGAATTGGATGCACTGGGTATTAGCGACAGGTTAGCCGCTACGGCAGTCAGAATAATTACAATCAGAGCTGTGCCGAAATGTTTTCCCCATCGCTTTTTTGACATCCATTCCGATACCACCACCATTGCCGACAGGAAGGCAAGGACGTACAAAGCATTAGAG
>JAPUIM010000130.1 GCA_027297025.1 Bacteroidota bacterium
GACTATGGCATTAAATCGGTGTTCACTAATAATAGGAGCACCAGTGTTACCTTAGAAAAATTGGGAGAAATGCCAATGCCTATTGATCTGGTAGTAACCCTAAAAGATAGTACTATCATTAACTATAACATCCCCCTCAGAATAATGAGGGGTGAAAAGAGAAATGACCAACCTCAGCTGAAAACCATTTACGCCGAAGACTGGCCCTGGACCTACCCTGAATACAATTTAACCCTCAAACATAAAATGACGGATATTCTATTGATGGAGATTGACCCTTCCAAACGAATGGCTGATATTGATCGCACTAATAATTCGTTTCCAAAACCGGAAGAGCTCCAATTTCCCGGCAAAGCTACTAACTGATTTCTATGATCAAAAACAGCATCTTGACACTTATAGGAACAATCAGTATCTGTCTTGGTAACGTCTACGGGCAATACATCAACATAAAGATTGACGATATTCAAATGAAATATGGTCCTTGTGAACCCAGTATTGCCATAAACCCCAAAGATCCTAATAACCTGGTGGCGGGATCGGTGTTGGGCCGGGTATACCATTCAGAAGACGCCGGCAAAACCTGGATTTCAGATACCTTGTCCTCCCCCTATGGAGTTTATGGGGATCCCTGTATCATTGCTGATAATGATGGAAATTTTTATTACTTCCATTTGGCAGATCCCCAGGGCAAAGGACAAACCGGTACCAAATGGCTGGACCGGATGGTATGCCAAAAGTCAATAGACGGGGGTAAAAAATGGAATCAAGGAACTTTTACCGGTTTAAACGCCGGTAAAAACCAGGATAAGGAATGGGCCATTCATGATCCGGTCAATGATCTTATCTATCTCACCTGGACCGAATTTGATAAGTATGGCAGTGATGATCCTCAAGATAGTTCTTACATCCTGGTTTCAAAATCAACTGACAAAGGAGAGACCTGGAGCCGACCTCTGCGCATCAATCAACAAGCAGGAGATTGTTTGGATAATGATCAAACCGTGGAAGGAGCAGTCCCGGCCATTGGTCCCCAGGGGCAAGTGTACGTGGCCTGGTCCTTCAACCAAAGGATCTATTTTAATAAATCTTTGGATAATGGGAGGACTTGGGCACCAAATGATCTGAAAATTGCAGATCAGCCAGGGGGTTGGACCTTTGATATACCCGGGTTGGGCCGGGCTAATGGGCTTCCTGTCACTGTATGCGATATGAGCGATGGTCCCTATCAGGGTACCATTTATGTAAATTGGTCTGATCAGCGAAACGGCATCAACAATACCGATATCTGGATTTCTAAATCAACAGATGGCGGTAAAATCTGGTCATCCCCGTTTAAAATTAACGATGATAGATCAGGCCGACATCAGTTCTTCAACTGGATAAGCATTGACCAAGTGACCGGATATTTGTATGTAATTTATTATGACCGCAGGAATTACAAAGACACTCGCACCGATGTTTATCTGGCCTATTCCATGGATGGTGGCGAAACTTTTACCAATGAAAAGATTAGCGAGTCACCGTTTGAACCTTCCGTCCAGGCGTTTTTTGGAGATTACAATAACATCAGCGCATATAACGGGATAATCAGACCGATCTGGACCCGGGCCGACGGCACTACTTTGAGTGTTTGGACAGCCTTGATAAATAAGAAATAATATTTCAATTTACCTTAAATCATGTGGGTCACATTTTCCAACTCCCCATGATATTTTTCGGTATGAACTCCGAATTTATCTAAAAAATCTATTCCTTCATCACTTTCCAATCCCTTGTGTTCGGCGTAGGAGTTGAGATAAACCACCCTTTTGATTCCCATGGTGTAAATAATTCTGGCACAGGACAGACAAGGAGATAAAGTAAGGTATAAAGTAGAGCCGCTAATAGAGGTATTGTTTTTTACTGCGTATAAAATGGCATTCTGTTCGGCATGGATGGCCAGTGAACAGCCATTCTTGGAATCCCGGGGGCAACCGGTTTCCGGCCATTCTTCATCACAATTATGGGTGCCGGAAGGAGGGCCATTATAGCCTATGGAAATTATCCGGGTGTCTTTTACCAACACGGCGCCTACATGTTTCTGAATGCAATGAGACCGCTTGGCCAGATTCACGGCCAATTCCATAAAAATATCGTCAAAATCAGGCCTCATTTTTTTCAATTGACAGAACAATTAGTCTTCCTAATCGTTTTACCTTATAGTAATTTGAACCATTTCAATAAATCCAAAATTAACAAACTTATGCGCAAAAGAACTTTATTTTTTAGCTTATTTCTGGCTATGATTCTAGTAGTTAAAACCATGGTTGCTCAGGAAGCATTAGAGCCTCGTCCCAGTCCTATGGCCGTGGCCATCATAAAGTTTGAGGATACCTATGTGAAGATAGTCTACAGCCGACCTCATAAAAAAGGAAGGGAAATTTTTGGAGTGTTAGAATCCTACGGCAAGGTGTGGAGGACCGGAGCCAATGAAGCTACTGAGATCACTTGTACCAGGGATATTAAGATCAATGGTAAAAAATTGTTGGCTGGAACCTATTCCTTTTTTTCCATTCCTCAAGAAGAGAACTGGACAATCATCATTAATTCTGGATTGGGACAGTGGGGGGCTTATCAATACAACCAGGAGTTGGATGTCATGAGGTTTGAAGTACCCATTGAACAAACTAAAGTGCCCTATGAGCCTTTTACTATCGAGTTCGTACAAGAAGCTGAGAACACCAATTTATTGCTGATGTGGGATAAGACCAAGGTGTCGGTACCTATTGAGTTTTTGTAAACTACACCATTCCCTGTCGGGAGGGGTAATTAAAATAGTAAAAAGGATCTTTATGGGTCCTTTTTTTATTGAATATAAACTAAGATTAAACAAGGTTTTCAAAGTAGTTCATGTTGAATTTAGGATATTCTCAGGCCATCGTTTGTGTCTCCACAAACGACAAAATGATCAGCATTCAAGAAGGCGGGTTTGTGCCGACACAAACCTTGACTAGTCTTCCCTACGCTCACTCTCCAAATGGCCGCGACTGCCTTCGCCGAAAGGAGCTTCGGTTCCTGCAGGCAGGCTTTTCGTGGACATCCCCCCACAAGTCGTAGGAGACACAATGAAACCCAAACGCTCCATGAGTGAAGAAGCGTTGGCCTCAGGCCATCGTTTGTGTCTCCACAAACGACAAATTAGTCAGGATTCAAGAAGCTCCCATCTTTGGGTTTGTGACGACATAAGCCTTGACTAGATTCCCCCTTATTACTCGAAATGACGGTTCTTTATCTTTTGGCATAATTCCTTTTTTATTATATTTAAAACCCATGAATGTTGAAAAGAAATACCGGAGCCTCAAGGAATTTTATCCCTTTTATCTATCGGAGCACCGGGATACTACTTCCCGGACCCTTCATTTTACCGGTACTTTTATTTTGTTTATAATACTTTTTTGGGCCTTGTTTACCCAAATCTGGTGGGGCTTGGCTTTGATACCGGTAGTGGGTTATGGATTTGCCTGGGTAGGACATTATTTCTTTGAAAAGAACACGCCTGCTACCTTTCAATACCCATTTTATAGCCTGGCATCGGATTTTATATTGTTCTGGCATTTGTTGACAGGCCAAGAAAAATTCAATACTGACAGCAATCCATCACCTTAAAATAGGACCTACAACTAATACACAATCAAAACACTGTTTATCATGAAGCCAATAATTCTTAACAGTATAATCTTAGGTTTTATAACCCTTTCAACGATTTCCAACGCCCAGGAATTGGGTCCGGAATCATTTGACTTTTGGGTGGGCCAATGGGACCTTACCTGGGACGACGGTGATGGCAAAGTAGGTAAAGGAACTAACCACATCATCAAGACCCTGGATGATAAGGTGATCCAGGAGAATTTTAAAGCTGTGGAAGGGCAATTGTTGGGTTTTAAGGGCACCAGCCTTTCCGTATTCAATCCCAATAACAAGGAATGGCATCAAGCTTGGGCCGATAATCAGGGAGGCTATTTTAATTTCGTAGGTGATAGCGATGGCGACAAAAAGATCTTCAAAACCCAACCGGTAGAAAGGGATAACAAGACCATCATCTTGCGAATGGTGTTTTACGATTTTTCCAAAAATACCCTCACCTGGGACTGGGAGCGTTCAGAAGACGGGGGAAAAACCTGGAACTTGAGTTGGAGGATTAACTATGCCAGAGTTAAATAGTTTCTGGTTTCTTGTTCTGTTGGTTATGACAATCAACAAGAAATTAAGAACCTTCATAACTAATTCTGTAAATCGCATTGGCCTGGTCATCGGAGACCAGTAAAGATCCATCTGAAAGCTGTAGCACGTCTACCGGACGGCCCCAAGCTTCATCTTCATTCTCATCCAGCCAGCCATCGGCAAATACCTCGGCATCAACTACCTGTCCATTTTCCACCTTCACCAGCATCAACCGATATCCGATCTTGGTGGACCGGTTCCAGGAACCATGCTGGGCCAGGAAAATGTTCCCTTGATAAGATGACGGGAACATGTTGCCTGTAT
>JAPUIM010000131.1 GCA_027297025.1 Bacteroidota bacterium
AATCAATCGTAGGTTCTAATGGGAGCGACTCCGCTGCTGGTTTTGTTATGAAAATATGGTGATGTTTTACAATCACAGCCATTGTTACCAACAGCATCAATCCTATGAAAAGGAGCAAAATCCTCTTTCCGCTAATGTTCATACTAATATCTAGAAATCAAATGGTTGTTAATTCCGCGCAATTATAGATAATTTTTAAAAACTAAAAAATATAAATCGCATGATAAGTATTTTGATTGCCCTAAAAACCAATAATTATTGAGCGTAATTATTAACCCACAGCAATTTGACTGGAGTAATAATTTTCTTTGGCTTGATCCAGAAATTTCACAAAGTTTGAAATTGTCATATCATAAGCTTTAGGAGGCACCAATAACTGTTCCTGGCGGTCCAGAATCACATAAAATGGCTGCGCGTTGTTTCGAAACCGGGTGATCTGAAGGTCAGAATTTTGTTTGCCAATGGATTTTTTTAGTTTTTGGTCATAAGTTGAGGTATACCACTGATTTTGGGGTAATTCAGTCTTTTCATCTACATATAGGGCTACCATTATAAAATCATTTTTTAACCTTTTAAGTACCTGGGGATCAGACCAAACCCGAGCTTCCATTTCCCTGCAATTCACACAACCATGACCGGTAAAATCAATAAATAATGGCTTGTTCTGCTCACGTGCACAACGTAGGGCCTGGGCGTAGTCAAAATAACCCTGTATGCCATGGGGGAAATGTAGCATATCAACATATTTAGGGTCTTCACAAAGTGCGTTTTCGGCCAGATTAGAGCCCTTTTCATTCTGATTAAACATCGAAATAAGGTTAAAGTCATGAGTGGTCATAGGTGGCAAGTAACCAGCCAACGCCTTTAAAGGTGCACCAAACAACCCCGGGATCAAGTAAAGCACAAAGGAAAATGTAGCCAGAGCCAGAATCAAACGGGGCACACCGATATATTCAAGTATTGAATCTCCGGGCAATTTGATCTTCCCCAGCAAATAAAATCCCATCATGGTCATGATGATGATCCAAATGGTCAGAAACACCTCTCGATCCAGCAAGCCCCAATGGTAAACCTGATCAGCTACACTTAGAAATTTTAGTGCCAGGGCCAACTCCAGGAAACCCAAAATAACTTTGACTGAGTTTAACCATCCACCTGATTTAGGTAATTTTTTAAGCCATTCTGGAAAAAAGGCGAATAAGGAAAATGGAAGGGCAAAAGCAGTTGAAAAGGCAAACATTCCCAGCACTGGTTTTATCACCTGACCCCTGGCCGATTCTACAAGAATACTTCCAACAATTGGTCCGGTACAAGAAAAAGAAACCAACACCAAAGTAAAAGCCATAAAAAATACTCCCAGATAACCACCTTTATCAGCTTGTTTATCTACATTATTTACCAGGGAGCTAGGAAGGGTAATTTCGAACATGCCTAAAAATGACAACGCAAAGAAGATAAATATGGCAAAAAACAGGAGGTTAGGTAACCAATGAGTAGCTAACCAATTAGCAAATTCTGGCCCTACAATGACAGATACCAGAGTGCCTGCAATTGTATATATAAAAATGATAGATAAACCATAGACTATGGCCTTGGGTTTTCCATTCTCCGTTTTGGAATCGTTGGTAAAGAAAGTGACCGTCATAGGGATCATAGGAAAAACACAGGGAGTTAATAGAGCCGCCAAACCCGCCAGGAATGCGACCACCATAAAACCTGCCAAGGAATAGGCATCATGGCTACCTCGCTGGGTCAATGGGTTTTGTTTCTCCAATGCTAATATATCACTAGAGGCTATGCCCCCGGCAGGAATAACCATAATTTGATCAAAGGCAAATTCCTGACCAAAGGGAATACACAGACCATCACTATCACTACATACCTGGTAATCTATAACACCGGTAATCTTTATATTTGAGGATAGTATTTTTATTTTTTGTCTGAATTCCGCAAAATCGTGGAAATAGGTGTATTCGCCTTTCCAATATTCGGTATCCACTGATTTCGTTTTGGGATTTACCGGATAAATTTTCTCCAAGACTTTGAAAGAGGTACTAGGTACAAAATGAAATTCGGTGGGTTGTGGCCCAGGCTCCATTTTAAAATCGGAGGAAAATAAATGCCAACCACTTTCAATTTTGGATTTAAAGATAAGCTCTATCTCATCTCCTATCCGGGGAGATTCATTTGAAACCTTGAAGGTCCATTGTGCGGGTTGTTTTATAGATCCGCTGGCCCCTGGTATTAAACTAATTGGTTCTTGAGTTTGTTTTACTTGAGCTATTTTTTTAGATGAGGCTGTAATCAGTTCAAAATCCTTAAATACAAAATCATCATCGAATGGTATGCATTTTCCATCGATATCCGAGCATACCTGATATGCGTAATTCCCGCTGATTCTAAGATTAGGCTGAAGGACTTTTATCCGTTGTCTGAATTCTGCATTTTTAACAAAATAAGTGTACTCGCCTTCCCACAAACTATCATACTTCTTTTTAGAATCAATAGGCTGTATAGTTCCCACTAACCTATAGGAGGGATTATCCTTAAAGGTAAAAGTGGTAACTAATGGCCCCAGTTTTGGATCAAAATCAGTTGAGTACAGGTACCAGTTCTTGTCAATATCGACCTTGAATATAAGTTCTAGTTCATCACCTATCTGGTACTTTTGAGCACTGGTGGCATAACTCCATTTGGCCGGTTTTAAAATTTGCCCTTTAATACTGCCGGACAACAAGCAGATGAATAGTAGAAAATAGATGTTTATCTTGTCAACAATCACGAATTGTGTGTTTTACTTCCTCAAATTCTAATTAACGCGGCTAAAGGAACAAAGTTTATTGACCATAAATTCCCGAAAATTGAATTGTCTTAGCTTGATTGATGCAATTGGGCATAGTGTTTGTAAAATAAGATGATAGTTTCAATCCCTTTAAAATAATTGAATACACCATAATTCTCATTTGGAGAATGTATTACATCAGAATCCAGGCCAAAACCCATTAAAACTGTGTCAAGTCCGATTACTTCCCTGAACATAGCCACGATGGGAATACTTCCCCCATCACGTGTAGGTATGGGTTTCTTGCCCCAGGCTTCTTCAAAAGCGTTACTGGCAGATTGAAAGGCTATAGAGTTAACCGGCGTAACCGCTGCCTGTCCTCCATGCAGATGTTTCACTATA
>JAPUIM010000132.1 GCA_027297025.1 Bacteroidota bacterium
AGCGATAATCGCATCGAAATTACTATGTCCACAGACCGAGGATATCAGTAAAAATATAGAGATCACCAAAGATAAAATTGGCAGTAATGTACTGGACTCTATCTCTAACGGTACCTCGGAAGGATTACGACTCGCAATAAATGTAGCAGCCATGTTATTGGTATTCTTGGCCCTTATTGCCATGGCCAATTATATCTTCCTCAAGATCGGAGAATGGACCAGCCTCAATCAGGTGATTGCTGCCAATACACAATACAATGTACTTTCCCTGCAATTTATCCTGGGATATATTTTTGCACCGGTAATGTGGGTGATCGGCGTGGGTACCGAAGATATTACCCTTGTGGGAAGACTTTTAGGCGAAAAATTGATCATGACAGAATTTGTAGGTTACGTAAGCCTTTCAGAATTAAAAGCCGACGGCATGTTCACTTATAACAAATCTATCATTATGGCGACCTATATGTTATGCGGGTTTGCCAATTTTGCTTCCATCGGCATTCAAATCGGAGGTATTGGATCCCTGGCACCCAACCAACGGGTATTGCTTTCACAGTTGGGACTAAGGGCACTGTTGGGTGGTACGCTGGCTTCTTTGTTTTCAGCTACAATCGTGGGAATGATTCTGGGCTAAAGGCTGGCAGTTAATTCCTGCGGTTTATTTCATCCCTGATCTTGGCTGCTCCCTCATAATCCTCCTTTTTAATAGCCTCATTCAGTAGCTCTTTTAACTGTTCGTTGGATTGATCCTTTAACTGATCGCTTTTGGGTTGAGCTTTTTTACTGGTCTTTTTCACTTTAGCTGTTTCTTCCTCTTCATCTGCTTCATCAGTCAAAACGATTCCTGCTTCAGACAATATCGTTTCGTAAGTAAAAATGGGACAGCTGAATCTCAATCCTATGGCGATTGCATCGGAGGGACGGGCATCGATCTCTATATTCTTGTCCCCGTTTTTACAAACGATCTTGGCAAAGAAAACCCCTTCTTTCAAGTCTGAGATCAAAATTTCCTTTACCGAAAAATTGAAACTATAGGCAAAAGATTTAAACAGGTCATGGGTCATGGGGCGATTGGGGATGATTTTCTCGATCTCTATGGCGATAGCCTGTGCCTCAAACATTCCGATAATGATAGGCAACCGCCTTACACCTTCTGTTTCTCCTAGTACCAAAGCAAATGATCCCGATTGGGATTGGCTTGAAGAAAGTCCTAGTATCTCCAGTTTAATTTTATCCACGTATCCTAGTTAGTTAAGGCTTTTATCGCTTCAGTAAGTTTGGGTACGACTTCGAAGGCATCGCCCACAATACCATAATCAGCGGCTTTAAAAAATGGAGCCTCAGCATCTTTGTTGATCACCACAATTACTTTTGATGAATTAACACCAGCCAAGTGCTGAATAGCTCCCGAAATCCCGATTGCAATATACAAACTTGGGGCTACTTTAAGTCCCGTCTGACCGACATGCTCATGGTGTGGTCTCCAATCCATATCGGAAACCGGTTTGCTGCATCCGGTGGCTGCTCCTAAAGATTTAGCCAAATCTTCAATCAAATGCCAGTTTTCCGGCCCTTTCATGCCTCTTCCTCCTGAAACCACCACATCTGCTTCCGGTAACAAAATCTCTCCCGAAGCCTTTTCCTCGGAAGTGATCTGTACCTGAAAATCTTCATCACTCAAATCAATCTCCACTTTTTCCACAGAAGCATCCGCTCCATCTTCTTTTAAAGATATGGCATTCTTTTTTATCCCAATAATTTTTTTATCCTCCTGCATTTCTACCTCGGCAAATGCCTTGCCAGTGTATATACTCCTTTTTACCACAAACCCGTTTCTGGTTTCCGGCAGTTCCACTACATTCGAAGCCAAGGAGGCTCCCAATTTTACTGATACATTTGCAGCTACCGGATCCCCTAAAGAAGATTTCGCAAATACTAACACACTGGCGTTTACTTTATCAAAAACTTGAGCTACAACCGACGCATATGCCTGAATAATCCCCTTTTCCAATTTGGGATCATCCGAATACAACACCTTTTGAGCACCGTACTTTCCTAAACCAGTCATTTTTCTTTCATCTGTAATTCCCAATACCAAAGCAGTCACTTCACCTAAACCTAAGGCATGGCCATAAGAAATGGCCTCCAGAGAAGAACCTTTTACTTCCCCTGCTGCTAATTCTACAAATACTAATACTGACATTTATCTGTTTTGGGTAATATATTAAATGACCTTCGCTTCGTTTTTTAACAACTGCACCAATTCCTCCACATTATCCTCATCAATCATCTTTACTTCTCCTTTTTCAGGTGGCAGGGAAAACTTTTTCAGTGAAATCCGGGTTTCATCCCCTACTGGCTCTAATACTTGTAATGGTTTAGTTCTGGCACTCATGATACCCCTCATATTTGGAATTTTCCATTCAGCAATGGGTTCCTGGCAGCCAGCTATAAATGGAAGATTGACTTCCAGGAATTCTTTACCTCCATCAATTTCACGGGCAATTTTTGCCTTTCCATTTTCAATATCCAACTTCATTACCGGGGACACCACGGGTAAACCCACCATCTCTCCAACCATTCCGTGTACTTGGCCACCGTTAAAATCACTCGACTCCCGTCCCATGAGAACCAGATCATATCCACCTTTCTTAACAACCTCGGCAATTTGTTTTGCCACAAAAAAGGAATCCTTGGGAAAAGAGTTAATTCTAATGGCGTCATCCGCACCGATGGCCAGAGCCTTTCTAATTACCGGATCTCCGTATGCCTCCCCAACATTCAAAGCAGTAACCGTTCCTCCAAGTTCTTCTTTCAATTCCACTGCCCGTGCCAAAGCAAAATCATCATAAGGCCCGATAACATATTGGATCCCCGATTTATCAAATTCAGTATCATTATTGATGAATGCAATCCTGGATGTGGTATCAGGTACGTTGGTTATGCATACTAATATTTTCATTCAAATTTAATCTGACTATTAACGCTGTATATTTTAAATTGCCAGTAATTTACGTAAGAATCAATAAAATAAAAATGGATTGATTATGAATTCCCAACGATTCAAAATCCTGCTGGAATTTCAAAAAAAAGAACCTAATGACCCATTTTTAATGTATGCAATAGGTATGGAATATCTCAAGGAAATGCCCGCAAAAGCCAAGGCTTATTTTGAAAAATTACTGGATAAGCATCCCGATTATCTACCCACCTACTATCAATCGGCGCAACTCTGCATCTCATCGGATGATTTTAAACGAGCACTGGATCTGCTGGAACAAGGAATGATAATAGCCAAACAACAAAACGACCTGGCTACCCATAAAGAGTTGAAAGATCTTTATGCCTATGTGGAGGAAGAATTTGAAAATTTATGATCTTTTAGAATGATACAGGGTTTGCTAAGAGATGATCAAGTTTTAAAAAGGTGATTTTTCATCTTCATTTTCGTCATCGTCTTCAGATAAAGGAGGTTCATTCAATTTACTACCAAAGGTAATAGCGCCGGTAGTATCAAAATCTCCACTAGATCCCCCGGAAACAAACCCTGAGGGAAATCCTCCACTATCAAGGTCCATGAATTTGGTGAATCGTGGAATAAATTTTAGTTTGATAGTGTCAAGAGAACCATTACGATGTTTTGCAATTATTACTTCTGCAATTCCTTGGGTTGGTGTACCATCTTCATCCTCGGTGATTTTATAATATTCGGGCCGGTAGAGGAATATCACCAAATCCGCGTCCTGTTCGATGGAACCGGACTCCCTCAAATCTGATAATTGTGGTCTTTTATCTCCTCCTCTGGTTTCAACCGCCCTGCTTAGTTGGGAAATTGCAATTACTGGTACTTCCAGTTCTTTAGCAATACTTTTTAAGGCCCTGGAAATGGAAGCAATTTCTTGTTCCCGGTTCCCCAAGGAGCCACCAATCTTGGAGGCATCACCAGACATTAGTTGCAAATAATCCACAATAATGAGCTGTACATCGTGTTTTGCTTTCAGACGCCTACACTTAGCCCTCAATTCAAGAATAGAAATAGCTGGAGTATCATCAATATAAATTGGGGCCTCTGTTAACTTTGCTGTTTTATGTACAAGTTGTTCCCATTCATAATCCTTCAATTGTCCTTTTCTGATTTTATCGTTTTCCAACTCTGCTTCAGCAGAAATCATTCGATTTACTAACTGAGTGGCTGACATCTCCAATGAAAAAATTGCTACAGGCTTTTGAAAGTCAATTGCAGCATTTCTTAAGGCTGTAACAACCAAGGCGGTTTTACCCATTCCTGGCCGTGCCGCGAGAACAATAAGATCGGATTTTTGCCAACCCGAAGTGGCTTGATCCAGT
>JAPUIM010000133.1 GCA_027297025.1 Bacteroidota bacterium
TACCATCCAATAGCATTGGTTGATGGGCTTTATTGCGCAAAGCTACATGGAGTACCGCCCGCTTTTCCGTTTCGTTAATAGCCTCTCCGGAAAACATGGATTCAATGGCTTCCTTTAAGTGGGTTTCTTCAGCCAGTTCCAATAAATGTTCCAGGGTTTCATGGGTGATGCGGTTTTTAGAAAAATCCACCAGGATATCATTATACTGAATGGAGAATTTTGAAAATCTTTTGGGATCCTGCGCGAACAGGTCCTTCATATGGTGATCCTTTATTTGCTGAAAATGGTCTTGCAATTTGATCCAGGAAGTGGTTTTGGTGGGATCGACTTTGTTCAACATTAATGAATTGGTTTAAGGTATAGAATTCCTTTTAAATATAGTTAAATATTATTTTTACTTTTATGTTCCCCTGATTCCTCCAGGTAGAATTATTGGCATAACGCACATTTATATGTTGGAAGTCTCAAACCTAACTAAAACTTATGATAGCAATCCAGTTGTCGATAGTATCTCCTTTTGTTTAGAAAAAGGTAAGACCCTGGTGATATTAGGTACTAGCGGATGTGGTAAAACTACTACCTTAAAAATGATCAACCGGCTTATCGAACCGACTTCCGGGATGATTAAAATCAATGGTGAGAATATCAAAAACCAAAATCCCCAGATCTTAAGGAGAAACATGGGTTATGTAATCCAGAACATAGGATTGTTTCCGCATTATACGGTTGAGGAAAATGTAGGACTAATTCCCAACCTATTAAAATGGGACAAGGTTACTATTAAAAGTCGTACCATTGAATTGCTGGATACCTTGGGATTTAAAGGAGAGAGCATTTTTAAGCGTTATCCTTCTGAATTAAGCGGAGGGCAACAGCAAAGGGTAGGTATTGCCAGGGCTTTGGCTGCTGACCCCGATCTCATTTTAATGGACGAGCCATTTGGTGCTCTTGACCCCATCACCCGACAGCAAATCCAAACTGAATTCAAAACTCTGGAAGTATTGGTGGGCAAGACCATTGTTTTGGTCACTCATGACGTGAATGAAGCGCTGGAATTAGGAGATTATATTTGTCTAATGGATCGAGGGAAAATTCAACATATTGGCCCTCCCAAGGATTTATTATTCAATCCACGAAACCAATTTGTGAAACAATTTTTTGATGCACAAAGGTTTCAATTGGAGTTGAAGGCCATAAAACTGAGGGATTTGATAAATTATATTCCTGCTCAAGACGAAAAATCAACCCTAACCATTGATGAAAGTTGCAGCCTATTGGAAGTTTTGGATATGCTGGAAAAAAAAGGAAAAGACACTGCATATATAAAATTTGGGGATGAGAATGGTAAATCGGTGAGACAACAGGATTTATTGCCGGCTTTTCATCAATTAAAACGCCACCTCACTAATCAATCTTAAATAGATGAATGCGCTCCAAGAGTTAGCTACATTTTTAGTCGATCATTTAGATGAAATACTGGGCCAAACAGTAGAGCATATTTGGCTCACCTTGTTTTCTTTGATCATCGCGGTTGTCGTTGGCGTAGGTACGGGCATTTTTCTTACCCGCAAAAAGAATTGGTCGACTCCCATCATAGGTTTGGTAAATGTGATCCAAACCATACCTAGTTTGGCCCTGCTAGGATTTTTATTGCCAATCCTGGGAATCGGAGTGGTGCCGGCAATTGTAGCTTTATTTTTATATGCCCTTTTACCTATTGTAAGAAATACATATACCGGGATTAATGAAGTAGACGCTGCGGTAAGGGAAGCAGCGGTTGGCATGGGATTGTCTTCCGGTCAGATCTTGGTGAAAGTGGAGTTGCCATTAGCGGTACCTATCATTTTTGCCGGTATCAGAACAGCCATGGTGATCAATGTAGGTATCGCCACTTTATGCGCACTTATAGCTTCCGGTGGATTAGGAGAGTTCATTTTTAGAGGTATTGCCTTGAATAATGTTAATATGATACTGGCGGGCGCCATTCCGGCTTCAATGTTGGCACTAACTTTTGATTTTCTGCTGGGACTGGTCCAAAAGCATATTAAAAAATTGATAAAACCTCTATTGATCATATTTGTGATCAGTGCCATTGTCATACCCATTGGATCGGCAATAAAGCTCTCCTCCAGAAATTTTCGTGCGGGTTTCCCCTCCGAATTCATGGAACGGGAAGATGGATACCAGGGATTAAAAAGGAAGTATGATTTGGACATGGAGACGGTGGAAATGGAGATTGGTTGGATGTATGAGGCAATTAAAAATAAAAATGTAGATGTTATTAGCGGCTTTTCCACTGATGGAAGGATCGAGGCTTTCCATCTGCGGTCATTGGTGGATGATAAAAACTATTTTCCACCTTATCATGTCGCACCTACTATTCGCGGTGAAACCCTTCGTAAATATCCAGAGATCGGCTCGGCTTTGGATCTATTGACCGGTCTTATCACCGATGAAAAAATGATCTTTATGAATTACCGGGTAGATCATTTTAAAGAAACTCCTGATAAAGCAGCCATGGATTTTTTATCTCAAATGGGTTTCAATACTTCCAGGGAAAAAAAAGGTGAACCTGACATTATCGTTGGTTCTAAAAATTTTACTGAGAGTTTCATACTGGCCGAAATGTTTAAAATTGTCATTGAAAATAATACTGATCTAGCTGTAGGATTGGAGTTGGGATTTGGAGGAACCAAATTGGTATTTGACGCCTTAAGAACCGGTGGAATTGATATATATCCGGAATACACGGGCACTGGCTTTTTAGTAATTCTACAACCCTCTGATTCTATCAAACAGCATATAACCTACCAAAAGGAAGTGATACTTGATTATGTGGAAAAAAATTACCGTGATCGGTTTGATATTGAATGGTTGTCACCTCTAGGGTTTAATAACACATTTGCGCTGATGATGCGAGAAGAACATGCCCAAAAATTGAATATTCAAACGATCTCTGATCTAAAACGCTTTCTGGATTCAAATTAACCAATGCGATATCTTGATAGTAAAATTGTATGAAAAAACTGTATTTCTTCCCAAATTTTTTTTTCCTATATTTATCCAACAATCCTTTGATAAATGCGACAACCCAATTTCCTCAGAATCTTTTTTTATGTAGGATCGGGACTCTTTCTTTATTTTATACTCATAACATTGCTCATCTATTATGAACGGACCGATGATCAATCTACCATTAGAAATTATTTTGATGCCATTTGGTTTTCAATGGTTACGGTTACTACTGTTGGCTATGGCGATTATTACCCAATCACCACTGTAGGTAGGTTAATTGGTTATATATTTATATTTTTAAGTATTGGCATCTATGGACTTCTTATAGGACAAATCTCAAGCCTTATGACTACAATTAGAGAAAATAAACGGTTGGGTTTCAATGGCACTCATTATCGTGGACATACGATTATCGTTGGCTGGAATACTTTCGGCAGGGCGGTGACCGATCAACTGGTAGGGGCGGGGAAAAAGGTGGCCATCATTACCAATATCAAAAATGATGTAGATATGATTTATGAGAAATATTCCACTAAGGATGTATTCGTGTTATACGCTGATCCCAACAATTTCGAATTCCTCAAAAAAGCCAATATCCAGGACTCTTCCATTGTGTTCATCAACCTTGAAGATGATACCCAGAAATTGGTATACATCTTAAATATGAAAAAATATTTTGAAGGCCTTAAATATGTGGTTACGCTGGATAATGCCAATCTCAAAAATTCCTTTTTTAGTGCGGGAGTGACCCACACTATTTCTAAACATGAGATATCCTCCAAATTATTAGCTAGTTATATATTCGAGCCGGATGTAGCCGCCTATAGTGAAGATATAATGTCATATGCCAGTACAGATGAAGATCACGACATTAAGCAATTTAAAGTGGTCGAACAGAATCCTTACCTCAACAAATTCTATAACCATGCCTTCATGGATCTAAAGAAAAAATACAACTGTGTATTGATTGGGATAAGTAAACGAAAAGATGGAAAGATGACCTTGATAAAAAATCCAGAGGAAGATATCACAGTAGAGTTAGGCGATTACCTGATCATGATCATGAACGGTAAGTCACTCAAAACACTCAATGAAGTATTTAATACAGAAGAGGGATTTATGCAGCAATAATTTATTAAACCACTATAAATTTGAACCGATATCACCAAAGAATCCTTATTGTTCTAGCCATTTCCTTTATTTTCACCGGATGTTTCATTGATGAGGATCGATCATCTGTCACCTCTTCATCAACGGTGAAAATTGAAGTGGACCAGCTGAAGTTTCAAACCATAGTGATTGATGGTTGCGAATACCTTATTTTGGAAAGAGACCGCAATAATCCACATGAAGGATTTGGATTTATGGCCCACAAAGGGAATTGCGGCAACCCTGTACATCAATACAGTCATCCTGATTCTACCAGGAATAATTAATGTTATATGGCTCCCGGTACATCGGTTTCTACCGGCATAGTTTCTTCAATATCCATACTCTTTGTCACTAATTTACCAATAGTAAGTCCCTGAACTAAGATTGAGAATACCACCACCATGTAGGTACAGGCCATAATCAACCCCGTAACGTTCAGATTGCCTACTGAATAGGCCGGTAGGGACAAGGCCAATGCTACTGAGATACCTCCCCTTAGCCCACCCCAGGTAAGAATGCTGATGGCATTTTTTTCAAATTTTCGTTTAATGGCCATGATCTTGACCGGTATACCTACCCCCAGTAATCGTGCGAATAACACTACCGGTACCGCAATAACCATGGCTATTATAAAGTCGGTGGTTATCAGGGCGGAAATAATGATTATTTGTAAACCGATGAGAATAAAAAGTATTGCGTTTAATGCTTCATCCACCAAATGCCAGAATTTAAATACATATTCTCCGGTAACTTCCGATAAAAATTTACTTCGGCCTTTATTACCCAAAAATATTCCCAGTACTACCATGGCCAGGGGGGCGGAAACATGAAAAAAATTGGCTACCTGTGTTCCGGCCATTACTAAGGACAGGGTTACCAACACCTCCAGTTCCACATGGGCATTATCGATCAATCTCAACAATTGGAAGCCTAATACTCCGGTGGCAGCTCCTAATAACACTCCACCACCAACTTCGATTAAGAATAAGCTTGCTATCGAGCCGACACTTGTTTCTCCTCCACCATGTCCACTTAATTCAGGGTTGGCTATGCCGAGAATAGTTAAAAACACCACCACACCAATACCATCATTAAACAACGATTCACCAGCTATTTTAATTTCCAAATTTTTGGATATCCCCATTTTCTTCACTAACGATAGAACCGCAATGGGGTCAGTAGGGGAGATCAGCGCTCCAAACAAGAGGCACTGGATCAGGGGAACAGCCAATCCCAAAAAGCCAAATACATAGAACATTATATATCCCACCACAAATGTGGAAATTAACACGCCTCCGGTAGCCAGTATCAGCACCACCCATTTTTCCTCTCCCAGCTTTTTTAGATTGATGTCCAAGGCTCCGGCAAACAGAAGAAAACTCAACATAATATCAAATAACACCTCGGAAAAATCAACCGTGGTCATGATCGTGGTAATTGACTCATTGAGTGCAGGAAAGAAAAACCCTCCTATCAGAAGTATTATCGACATAATTATCGCAAGTATCATGAGACCAATGGTGGAGGGCAGACGAATGTAATGTATGTTCACAAAGAGAAAAACAGCTGCCAATAGAACCATTAATGTAATCAGTTGGAGGGTACTTAAACCCTCTGATTCTCCATGAGCTCCTTCCCCTTCCGATGTTTCGGAGGATTCGTGTTGTAAGGTGCCGGCATTATCGGTTGAAGGGTTTGAACTGGTTTCAACTTTATGAATGGTTTCATCATTATTCCCCAAAGCAAATGATGAATTTAATTGTTGTCCTGTGGAAGAAAACAAGATAAAACAGAAAATAGTAGAGAGCAGAAGTTTAAGGTGAAAGTGTTTCATGGTGCATGTGATACTTAATGATTATCAAATAGTATTTAAACTATTTTTTATATGATTTTGAAATTATAAATAAAAAGTAAATTAAAAAAGAGAATGATGGAATTATGAAAAGTAAATTTAAGAAAGAAAGGATAGAGGGGAATTTTAGTAATTATTGCCACAAGTGGAATAAAAATTAGTCTTTTGTTATGATTATTTGCACATGGGTTATTTACCAGGAGTGTTGTAAGTGGAAATTGCTGTCCTTCAGAAAATATCCAATAATGGCCTGTGATTTGTCCATAACGGTCCAAGTTTAACTAGGGATTGATTTGTAAAGTACTGTTTATTAAGAATTTGAGTTAATTAGTATGCGAATTGCACCATGTTCCCATCACCCTTCGAAAGAAGATGAAAGGCTAATCAAGAGTCGCCTTTGGGCAACAATAAGGAAGAATCTCCGTAACTTAAAAACCTATAGTCCTCGGTCAGGGCTTCTTCATAAATGGTTCTCCAATCCTCACCCACCAACGCTGCAATCAACAGCAACAGTGTGGACTTAGGAAGGTGAAAATTGGTGATCAGTCCATCGCAGATCTTAAACTTATATCCCGGAAATATAAATATGCTGGTTTCACCGGCTAATTTTTCCGTTTGATTCTTATTCATAAATTTCAATACTTCATTCAAGGCATCGTCCCTGACGGGTAAATCATTGGTATCATAATCATAGGGGGCTAATTTATCTATTTTGAATTCTGAGTTAGTTCCCAGTAGTAGTTGCACTCCATACCAATAGATACTCTCCAGAGTTCGCATTGAAGTAGTTCCCACCGCAATGATCGTTTTTAGGCTCAATAGGTGTTTGAGGTTATTATTGGAAATAATAATATGTTCAGCATGCATGGGGTGATCTTTGAGATTAGCGGTTTTAATAGGTTGAAAAGTGGCTCCGCTTACATGTAGGGTCAGGTAGTCAATTTGGATACCTTTTTTTGCCAACTCTTCCAGTTGTGGCTGGGTGAAGTGAAGGCCTGCTGTGGGTGCTGCTACTGCCCCTTCGTACCGGGAGTAAACGGTTTGGTATCGTTCT
>JAPUIM010000134.1 GCA_027297025.1 Bacteroidota bacterium
AAGAAAGTAAAAAAGTAGAATTTGATCTGGCGGAATTTGGTGTGACCGGCCTTCAAACCGTATATCCTATTCTCAATTCATTAGAGGATAAATTAGACTTGAACCTCATCATTGAAAAGATCACAATCAGCCCAAGGGTTATCCTCCTTTTGCCTATTCCTGAAATTAAAGTTGGAAGTCCTGCCAATCTCACAGTATTTGATCCTAATCAAAAATGGGTATTGGATGAACATTCCAATCAATCTAAGTCCAAGAATTCCCCTTTTTATAATCACACGCTCAACGGAAAAGTGGTGGTAGTTTTCAATAATGGAAAATGGGAGCTTAACCGTTGAACCTGTTATCTTGAACAGCACTAAAAATACCCTCCTACAGGTTTCTATAAAATTTGGATTGATAGGGGTACTTTTATCCATTATTTTATTTATGGCCCTATACTTCGTTGATCGAAATCCCCTGATCAATAGCAAATTTTTTGATTTCATTGTGATACCGATTATGATATTCTTCGCTATCAAAGAGTACAGGGATTACGAAAACCAAGGGAAGTTATGGTTTTGGCAAGGAATGTCCATCGGATTCATCAACTATATGACTATTGGTATTTTTTCTGCGTTGTTTGTGGGGACGTTTATCGTATGGATCGATGGACAGGTATTAATGGGATTTATCAATAATCGTGTGGATTACCTCATGACACATAAAGTAGAGATATTAAAAGAAATGAACGAAGATAGGTTCATTGAAACCATAGAAAATGTGAAGAAAATTTCCACTATGGATGTGCTCTGGGACCAGATTTTGAGAAAAATGATCATTGGTCTATTTTTAACCATCATATTATCGGTATTTTTGCGAAAATAACTATTAATCCAACCACCATGCCCCCACAAACCATAAAACAGATTGGAGTGCACTACGGAGCGATCACTGGTTTGGTTTTAGCGGCTTTTACAATGATGCTGATGATCATTGGACCGGTTATTGGTAACCCCTTTGGTTTTGTATCTTATATCCTGTTGATTGGAGGAATTTACCTTGGCCACAAATTTTTTAAGGAACAAAATGAATTCATGACCTATGGCCAAGGTTTAGGCTTGGGTGTGATTATTTCAGCAATTACTGGCTTAATCTCTGGTCTGGGCTCCTTCCTGTATATAAAATTAATTGACAATTCCATTATAGGCCTATTAAAGGATGAAATTATTTCGGGGATGGAAGAAGATGGAACTTCTGACGATGTCATCGATACTTTGATGCCCTATTTTGAAGTCGTGATATCGCCCCTGGGTATTCTTTTTGCAAATCTGTTGGATGCGTTAATCATGGGTTTTATCTTCTCCTTGCTTATTTCTGTCTTTACAAAAAAAGAAAACCCTGAATTGTTCGTGTAGATTATGGCCGGTAAACTTGATATTTCAGTTGTGGTCCCCCTTTATAACGAGACCGAATCGCTCCCAGAGCTTTGCGATTGGATCCAAAGGGTAATGAATCAACACCGATTCAGCTATGAAATACTTCTGATTGATGATGGGAGCACCGATGGGTCGTGGGATTCGATTCAACGATTAAGCCAGGCCAATGGTCATATCAAGGGTATACAGTTCAACCGGAACTACGGAAAATCTGCTGCCCTGAATATTGGTTTTCAAAATTCAAGTGGTAGCGTGGTTATAACCATGGATGCAGATCTTCAAGATAGTCCTGAAGAGATACCTATTCTCTATAAAATGATTGAGGAAGATGGTTTTGATCTGGTTTCAGGATGGAAGAAAAAAAGACTCGACCCCCTTAGTAAAACCATTCCTTCCAAATTCTTTAATTATGTTACTAGAAAAATATCGGGAATTAAGTTGCACGATTTCAATTGTGGATTAAAGGCTTATAATCAGAGTGTCATAAAGTCTATCGATGTATATGGTGAAATGCATCGATATATTCCTCTAATTGCCAAGTGGCAGGGATTCACCAATATTAGTGAAAAAACGGTGACCCACCAGCCCAGGAAATACGGAGTGACCAAGTTTGGACTGGAACGATTTATATTTGGCTTTCTCGACCTGTTGTCTTTGACCTTTGTCACCAAGTACAAAAAAAGACCCATGCATTTCTTTGGCACTATGGGAATACTCTCATTTGTCTTGGGTTTGGCCATCACTATTTGGCTTATCTCAGAAAAACTTTATTTCAACTTGTACCTTAACCAACAGGTGCGAAGTGTGGTGGACCAACCGTTGTTTTTTCTGGCCTTGGTAGCGCTAATCATTGGAGTACAGCTGTTTTTAGCAGGCTTTTTAGCGGAGATTTTAATCCTGAATTCTCCCCATAAAAATGATTATACAATTTCCCATAAAATTGGATTTGATTAATTCATGGTAAGGTTTTCGGTGATTATTCCGGTCTATAACCGGCCGGAAGAGATGGATGAATTATTGGAAAGTTTAAGCCTTCAAACCTGGTCTGATTTTGAAGTGATCGTAGTGGAAGATGGCTCTCAGCGCGACTGTCAAGAAGTGGTAGAAAAATACCATTCCAAACTCCAGATCTATTATTTCAGAATAGCCAATAGTGGTCCTGGTTTGGCCAGAAACTATGGAATAAAAAAAGCCAATGAAAAATATTTCGTATTTTTTGATTCAGATTGTATCATTCCTGCTCATTACTTTCAACAACTAGCCAACAACATACAAACCAGAAACATAGATGCTTTTGGTGGTCCGGATCAGGCCCATTGGTCATTTTCACCACTGCAAAAAGCCATTAATTACTCCATGACTTCCATTCTTACCAGCGGCGGGATCAGAGGAAATGAGAGGTCTGCGGAAAAGTTCAAACCACGCAGTTTCAATATGGGTTTCACTTATGAGGTTTTTAAGAAAACCGGCGGATTTTCTTCCTTGAGGTTTGGTGAGGATATCGACCTCAGTCTTAAGATTATGCATTTGGGATTTACAACAACATTGTTGAAAGAAAATTTTGTTTACCACAAGCGCAGGATCAGATTGATTCAATTTTTTAAGCAATTGTTTAACTCGGGAATGGCCCGAGTATACCTGGGTAAAATCCATCCGGGAAGTATAAAACCAGTACATGTATTGCCTGCATTGTTTGTTGTGGGATTGTTATTTATATTTTTCCTTTCCCTGTTTCTTGATCCCCTGGTATTGCTAGTATTGGTGGCCTTGATCATAGTGCTTTTTATCCATTCCCTGATGACCACTAAAAATTTAGGAATAGCATTTTTGTCTGTTATCAC
>JAPUIM010000135.1 GCA_027297025.1 Bacteroidota bacterium
TCTTCAAACCCTTTCAACTCTTCGCTCCTGGTTTCCTCAATACGTCTAAGGTCTTCGGGCGATAGCAACTCAAATAGCAATCCAGGTTGAGCCGCAAAAGCCGTTAGTACAGGCAACGGTAAGTTAGTCCATATAGTATCAATTTCTTTAAAATCAATATTGAATACCTTCCCGGCAATTACTCTGAATTCCTTAAGGGTAAGACCGCCTTTCATTTTCTCAGCAAGATTGGCTAAGTCTTCAGGTGTTGAAAGTTGTGGCCCTTTAGACTTGTGCTCCCAATAATTAATATCCATTTCAGGTAAAATTACTCTGTTAATAATTGAATCAAATTCCATACGTTCAGGCTCAAAAACCTGCTCTTCAGAAAGCTTACGTGCAGCATCGGCAGTGGCCCTGTTAACATCTTTTGTTTTACCAACGAACCCAGGCCAGAACCTAAATGTTGAAATAACTTTGTTGCTATTGTTCTCATCATAGCCTTGGAATAATGCATCACCATGTTGTGCATCAGTCATTTTTACCCATTGTAGTTTAGGTACCGTAGGGGCAGGCATGTTGGGGTGAGGTTTGTTTTCCGCTTCGACAACCAATATAGAGTGGAAGTTTTTAGTTCCTTTAACGTGGTTTTTAATATGATCAGTAACCCTGTCGACTGTGTTGGTAGTAATTTTACCACCGGAAATAAGTAGCATCCCAGGGGGCACTGTTTTGTTGTCAAAATATAGTAGGTTAACTTCTTCAGCTGACCTTGATCCTAGTATGGAAATAAGTGTGCCAATCCATCTTGGTGAGCCATAGGGTAATGTCCGTGAGTTATTTACTTGTGGAAAATGCAACACCTCGGTAGCTACTTTCATCCTGCCACCTTTAAATTTTAATACATCGAACTCATCAAATTCTTTATCAGCAATCGCCTTTATTGTTGTAACTTCTCCCTTGTCGTTTCGCTCCACTACGGCCATGCCACCTGTCTCAGCGTCCATGATACGGGGGTCACCAAATTCTTTAAACCATATAGGCTTTGTACCTATTTCTTTTATTTGGGCATACCTTCTAAACTTCATTTTATCTGGGATTATCTCTATCTCAGTGTCGCTGGTTTTGCGCTTAATTTTCATGTCAGTGAAATTTTTATCCATCCGACCAATACGCATCATCGCCGACGGAACCCATTCAACGCCTGTTATTTTTGACGTTACATGGTTCCTTAAGATTTCCCAATAGGCATTACCTGTAAGCTCATAATCATTCCGGGTTCGCCTCCTAATTGAGGTATAGGATTGTTTACGATTTATGAATTTAAAAAAGTTTGTAAGCCTTCTGAACTCCTGCTCAATTTCGGTCTCAGCAGCGTTTGGCTTATCGGTAGGCGTGCCCTTGTCTGGTTCCCTTGGCCCTAATGCATCCTCTTGTTCTTTCTTTATTTTTTGAAAAGTTTTATCATCCATTGATGGCACTAACTCAATGCCGAATGATTCAATATTTACTTCCATGACATCGATACACTGGCCAAGGATCGAACTGTTTTCAGCTATAATGCCTAGTTTGAATGGATCAAATGGAGGCGGCAACAACTTCCCCCTAAGGCCCTCGCGTGCAAAATCATCGTCGGGTAATTTGTTCGAGGTTGGCATAACTTCATTTTGTGCAATTTGCTTTGTAACGAAGCTATGGATTAAAACTCCTGTATCTTCAAAGTTTGCATCAATTACGCCTGGTTCTTGGTTGCTCATATAATTTTCCTTATCCAGCTTTCTTGGATTTTTTGCTTAAATACTTGTTAATCATGTCGCTACAAATATCTAATTGTTCCATCATTTCTACCCACTGGTCATAGTTGATTAGGGTTAGTTCTCTTTTTTCCAGCATGTACTTAAGGTGCTTAACACCGGCAATGTTGTTCCTGAACTCAGCTAAGAATGGCTTTTCACCAGACCTATTATAGATATCAAATATTTCTTGTACGTCCCTTTTGTTTGCACTATCCCCTATTACCCTTTTTGTTTTCCTAACATCGGTCCAGTCCTTTTGAGTATTAATTTTATCACGGCCAACGATGGGAACCACGGTGCGATATGCTGCAATCCAATTTTGTAATGTTTTAGGCTTAAGACCAACCTCTTCGGCAAAATCTTTTATGGTGTAAATATCATTGCTTATGCCACCATGTCTTATGGTGCAAACTTGTAGGGCAAGCTCTGAAATATCGGCTTGGTACACGCCAACTTTATGTTCAAGGTCTTCAATATCTCTTAAATATTTTTTGGCCTTTTCCACATTCTTTTGAATTAATTTACTTCTGGCTTTCATTCTAAGTCCTCTAGATGTGGGCCCTTGCACCTTGTGTAGCCATGGTCTGGCGGTGTCATGTCATTGTTAAAAATTTGGTTAGTGGCAGCCTCAACTTGCATGGTTACTTTACCGACTCGCTTAGCCGCTTCTTTAAAGCCCTCGGAAAGATTATTCATAGACACGGTTCTTATTTGTTCTTGGATCCTATCCATGAATTTTTGGTCAGCACCACTATCGAAACCCTTGCGCCTTAGATTAATTAACCTTAATAGCTCTGGGGGTGTTTTCATTTACCTACCTATCCGTGCAAAGGCTACAGTGACTTTTGTAAACGGGCTGTCAGTTCCCTCCATGAGCATTTTTTCAAGTTGTTCTGAAATCTCGCTGCGCCTGGAGTCAAAATCTTTTTCTTTAAAGTCTTCTGGAATATCTAATTCATCAACCAACCTCTC
>JAPUIM010000136.1 GCA_027297025.1 Bacteroidota bacterium
GTAGCCTTATAAATTTTAGCATCCCCTCTGCTGGAAGTAAAATAAAGTCGATCGTCTTTAAAAAATGGTGAATATTCGGGAGCATTGGTATTTACCAATTCCAAATTTTCAATTTCATAATAACTGCCCTTGACCCGTAACTCGTCCAAGTATTGTAGATTTTCTATCTCTTTTGTGGCTAATGTATATAGCCTGTCATCTTGTGCAATGTCCAGATATTTCTGAATTTGCTGTTCAGCCAATTTATACTCTCCCTTGGATTTTAAGGCAAAAGCGTAATACAGATCCGCAGCTTCATTATCATAACCAAGTTTCACGGCGGCATTATAAAATGGTTCTGCCATTAGTATCCGGTTGGATAATCGATATGACTCTCCTATTTTGAAATTTGACTCGGCGGCATAGTCGGATTTTTTGAGTAGCCTGGAATATAATGAGATGGCTTCATTGTATTCCCCGTTTTTAAATTTCTTATTGGCTTTTTTTATAGGACTACAGGAGAAAACCAATACCACCAACACTAAAATGATATGAAATCCCGATTTGCGCATGCAATCAAATATTGCCATTGACATGTTTAAAATTAAACCAATAAATTATTGATTGCCAAATAATAAAAATAATTTGGGTATATAATACGAAGGGATAACCTTAAAAGTATTTATTCAACCAAGAATCTTTTACTGGTACGGTCCAGGATTCCTCCAATTCTTTCTTATTGGTTATCAGATTGTTAAAGGTGATTGTATTTTCTTTGATCTCACCTTTTTCAATTCTTTGTTTTAAATTTGGTAATGATTCCAGAAACACTTGATCTTGATGTAGAAATGCTACTTTACTTTTGTCAAAAAAGTTAATACCTAATTCAGTTTCAAGTTCCTGAACAAAATGTACAGAACTATCGATGGAACAACCGCTCACTGAGCTGAAATATTCGTCTACTGCTAACACCAAAAATTGTTGATGAAATAATTTCCCGGCTGCCTTGAGGCCCTGGTTATGAGCCGTCCATTGGTCCAGAAATTTCTCAAGTTTGTTCTGAATAATTTCCTGTTCTTGAAGTGAAATCTTTCTGTTGGCCTGGTAAACCCAAACCCTTGATTCCCAAGGCATTTTTTCAAAAGGAACGTACATAAATTATCAAATCAATTATTTAAACCTGCGCTTTCAGCAATTAGTTCTGCCAAGTCAAAAACTTTAACGTGATCTTCCTGGTCTTTGTTTTTGACTCCATCCAGCATCATAGTGATACAAAAGGGGCAAGCACAAACAATGGTCTCCGCTTTGGTCCTCAACGCTTCCTCAGTTCTTTCAATGTTCACCTCTTTATTGCCGGGTTCTGAATCTTTGAACATCTGGGCCCCACCGGCTCCACAGCATAATCCTTTGCTTCGAGAGCGTTCCATCTCTATCAATTCCACATCCAGACTGAGGATTACCGCCCGGGGGGCCTCATAGATATTGTTTCCCCGGCCCAAATAACAAGAATCATGATAAGTAACTCTTTTCCCTTTGAAAGGTCCATTTTCTTTGACCTTGATCTTACCCTCATCCAAAAGGTTTTGCAGGAAGGTAGAGTGATGGATCACTTCATAATTTCCGCCTAACTCAGGATATTCGTTTTTTAAAGTATTGAAACAGTGGGGACAAGCGGTAACGATGGTCTTAACTTTATATGCGTTGAGCACCTCAATATTGCTCAGGGCTTGCATTTGGAATAACAATTCATTGCCTGCCCTCCGGGCGGGATCTCCGGTACAACTTTCTTCCGTACCCAATACCGCATATTTCACACCTACATGATCAAGAATTTTGGCAAAAGCCCGGGTCACTTTTTTATACCTATCATCAAACGCTCCTGCGCACCCAACCCAAAATAGAATGTCCGGTTCCTCTCCTTTGGCCGTCATTTCGGCCATGGTAGGCACTTTTACTAATCTCCTCTTATCTTCACTCATGGGCTAATTTTGATTACCGGTATTGATATATAGATCGTTGGCCCAATTAAACCGTTCTGTTTGGGCAAAGGGCCAGGGGGCTCCATTATTTTCAATATTGGCAAACATGTTATTCAATTGTGCTGGTGCGGAAGATTCTTCCATCACCATATATCGGCGCATATCGACAATTAATGATACATGATCAATATTGACTGGGCACTCTTGGGCACAAGCGTTGCAGGTGGTACAGGCCCATAATTCTTCGGCACTTATATAGTCGCCTAGTAAAGACTTATTATCGGTAAAGTCTTTTCCTTCTTTTACCAATCCTGGTCCTTTTTCACTCATTCTCTTCCTGTAATCAACAAATATTTTTCTGGGCGAAAGCTTTTTACCGGTGATATTGGCGGGACAAACTGAGGTACATCGGCCACATTCGGTGCAGGTTAACGAGTCCATATAGTTATTCCAACTGGCATCTTCCACATCCTTTACTCCAAACCGAAAGGGGGCTTCCTGGTTACCCTCTGGCGGATTAGCAAATGCGGTATCCGAATTCATCATCAATTTAACCTCCTGGGTCACAGTCTCCATGTTAGACAATTTGGTGAGCGGCTCTAATCGCGACATGAAAACATTGGGCACCGACATGAATACATGAAAATGTTTGGAGTAAGGTAGTATATTGGCAAAAACAAATACCAGCATTACATGGGTCCACCAGTTAATTATTTCGATTTCAGCAGCAGAGTTTTGCCAACCGGCCATCATAGAGGCTATAGAATTGGAAACAGGATACATGCCTACCAAAGCGGACGGTGCTGACAAAACATAACCTAAATTCATTCCTAGAAGGGATACCATCAATAATATAATGAGGGTCAGGGCGATGGTGGCATCTAAACTAGAACCGGTGGTCATTTCTTGACCGCTAAATCGCTTCACTCTTAGGAGGTGCCTTCTTAATAGAAATGCCAAACATGAAATAATGATAAGGGCTGCAAAAATTTCACCTGAGGCGGTGATTAATTTGTAGAAACCAGCAGTGACCGAAAATATCCTGTGGGTACCCAAAATGCCATCAATCACCATTTCAGTGGTGCCAATGGAGATCACCACAAATCCCCAAAATACTAAAGCGTGCATCAATCCTATCACCGGAAGGCGCATGATCTTGGTTTGCCCCAGGGCCACGTCAAGAGTGATCTTTATCCTTTGCTTGAT
>JAPUIM010000137.1 GCA_027297025.1 Bacteroidota bacterium
AATCATTATACCCATCAAGGCTGTTGATGGATAAACTCACCTCAAATGCCAATTGTTGGATTTTGGTCTTTTGATTTTGCAAAGTGGATTCTAATATTTCCGCTTTCTCCAGTCGGGACAATTCTTTTGGGTCTACAAGCAACAGATCATGGATAGCAACATTGATGAAATAATAAGATGAATCCAGGTTGTAACGGTTAAATCCATTTGTGGTAAACAGCAGAGAATAAACGTATTTTATTGCGGGGTTGAGTGAATCTTTTTCCAAAGACCTCAATAATGAGCCTTCAGCTTTCTCATAACTGCCTTTCTCCATATTTTTTAAGGCAGTTTTGTAGCTTTGAGCAAGCCCTGAAAAGCAGAGTAACACTGGTAACAGTGAGATAAATAGTCCTCGCACCACCAAATTTGATTTTTGGTTAAAACTCCAAATATATAGGATTATGAATAAGTTAATTAACGACCTTAGATATATTAGGGCCAGTTAATTTCATCATATTGCTATTTAGCATTGCAGTTTATTTAAAGATTCTTGAGATTTGCCATCCGTATGGAGTTTGAGCGGGATGTGGCGCAGTCCGGTTAGCGCACTTCGTTAGGGACGAAGGGGTCGCTGGTTCGAATCCAGTCATCCCGACAAAAGCCAAAAGGCCACCTCATGGTGGCCTTTTGGCTTTTCATGGATTGACATTAGGATTAAATTTTTAAAATGGCCAATAACTAAGATTATGGGAAGTAGTAGATTGGTCAATTAGTAGCTACCATTATATTTGCGTATAAACCACTCTATACTTACCAAGCAAACTAGTAAGAATAGTATCCACTTGAGATTAATGATTGGCAGAAAGTCTTCTTCTGTATGCATCACCCCCGGGATTTTTTGATCCAACAATGCGGCTTGTAACAAATCCAATTGTTCACTGTGATACATTTTACCACCTGATCGACGTGCCAACTCCCTTAGCAATTGATGATCGGCGGTAAGTTGCAAATTTTCAATCTGAAGTTGCCTTACCGTAAAGACACCTGAACTATATTCTTTTTTTCCTTTCAACAGGGTGGAAGCGTTAAAGTTGTAAACACCTTGTTCCAGGCCGCTGATTTTATATTGGCTATTGAATTCATTGGTGGTATAAGAATATTGTTGTTTTATGTTTTTTTCATCCCTAATGGCCAGATCCACCTTTTTGCCATAAATTTTTTCATATACATCATTATAAATGTCTGTTTGCAAAACCACACTTTCATTATTGAACACCTCCTTCTTCACTGGATAAACCTTGAATTTGCGCTTGTCTTCCTTGGCAGAAAGATATTGAACCAATTTGGAGATCAATTCATCGAAAGCATCGGTATTTTCATGCTGTGCATGGTTTTGAAGTCTCCATCGCCACAAACCCTCACCGGCCATCACTGCAGACCTTTTACCGTTGAGATTATGAACAATGAGCAGAGGATTTTTGGTTATAATGCTCCCAACTTTTTGGTATAAAAGTACCGTAGTATTAATGGTTGGCCGGTATTTGCCAAAGGGTACGGTTACCGGGGGTAAATTCACCAGGATATCTCGAAAATCCGGATGGTAATTGAACAAATCAAAGTCACTGTTAAAAACCGCGGTGACCTGGTCTTTTTCCTTTCCTTTATAATCAACAGTGATTACCCTATTGTAACGGTTGAACTGGTCAAGATTGTTTTGATTGCCCACAATAAACCAGGTAGAAACATCCATAGAAAAGACCTTTTTTATCAAATTATTGGCAGTGCCACCTAAAGCAGGGAGTTGATGAAAAATGATTAAGTCAAAATGGTCCTGGTCCAAATCAATCGAGGACTTCGGATGAAGCCCGGGAATATATGTTTGTACATGGTAATTTTTATTCTTTTCGATAGCGCTTTTAATAGCTTTAATATCAGGATGGGGACTGTGGGCGATAATTAAAATCCTTTCTTTTCCTTCCACCACATCAACATAGGCATGTTTGGTATTGTTGGAATGACTAAATTCACCAGGTTTTGCACTCACTCTAACAATAATATGTTGCATGCCTTTATTTTCAGCGTCCAAAGAAAAGCGGACTTTGGAGATCTGTCTGTCCTTATCCAGGATCAAACGCTGTTCAGCCACTTTTCGATTGTCCATAAACACCACCACAGATATTTCCTTACCAACAAATCCATTGTTAATTATTTCTGCTTCCAGGGGGAATTTATTGCCCTGATAGGCCAATTTGTTATACACCAATGAGCGCAAATTAATATCGGTTTTGGGAACTGTGTCGCCCATAGCCACTGTGTTGATTTCAAAGCTGTAGGGCACATATAAAGGTGAGGTCCCCTGGTTGTAAATTCCATCGGAAAATAGTACCACACCGGCCAGATTTCTATCTTCAAACTCCAATTGTATCTGTTTTAATAATTGATTGAGATCGGTGCTGGGATAACTATACTTGAGGTCATCAAGGTTGGTTACACCATCAAATGACCAGTATTCAATTTGGTAATCATTATCTCTAAATGGTGGCTCCAATTCTTTCACTTTCCTAAAAAACTGCTGTAGCTCAACACTGTCTGTAACTTGTTTTAAAGAGGATGAATTGTCTATGGCGAATACCATAACCGGTTCCTCAATATTGATCGTGGTTTGTTTTACAAAGGGACTTAACAGCAGGAACAACAGACAGGCCACTAACACAAACCTTAAGACCATGAGGAATTTTTGTAGCTTTTTTCCCCAAGGTCCATTCTTTTGGTACAATAGAAAGGCATAACCCGCCGCTAATATTAACCAAGGGATGATCAACCATTGGGGGCTTTCGAATAGTAGTTTGAAACTCTCCATCAATGAATCAGGTCCTTTCCAAGACCCGTCAATTTAAATAGAAACGAAAATTTTCCAGGAAAAGATGACAACCGAAAAAAATAATTATCAAGTAAGCATACCGCCATCCACCTGCAGTACCTGACCAGTAATGTATAAGGAAAGGTCTGAGGCCAGAAATACTGCGCAGTTGGCAATGTCTTCCGGTTTACCCCCTCTTTTCAATGGAATGGCATCTCTCCAACTCTGTACTGTATTCTCATCCAATTTTTCGGTCATACCGGTTTCAATAAAACCGGGAGCGATTGCGTTGGATCGTATGTTTCTGGACCCTAATTCCAAGGCCACCGATTTGGTGAATCCCACGATCCCCGCTTTGGAAGCAGCGTAATTGGCCTGACCTGCATTTCCCTTCAAACCCACTACCGAGGTAATGTTAATAATGGATCCACTTTTTTGTTTCATGAAAGTACGGGTGCTCGCCTTCACGGTATTAAAAACAGATTTTAAATTGGTATCAATTACTTCATCCCACATTTCTTCGCTCATTCGCAACAACAGATTATCACGAGTAATACCGGCATTGTTCACTAAAACATCCAATGTCCCGAAGTCAGCTACTACCTGGTTGATCAATTCCTCTGCCGCTTTAAAATCAGCAGCATTGGATCTATATCCTTTGGCTTTGCCTCCAAATCCCTGCAGTTCCTTTTCCAATGCTTGTCCTTTTTCCACGCTTGATAAGTAGGTGAATGCAACATGGGCTCCTTCCATGGCAAATTTTAGGGCTATTCCCCGTCCGATACCTTTGGAGGCGCCAGTAACTAAAGCCACTTTTCCATCTAATAAGGTCATGTTTTTATAGGCGAATAAGGGTTAATTCCATTAAAACGATTGAGTGGGTCAAAAATAAGATTTTTATAATACAAAATAAGTAATTGCTTTTTTTATGTAATTTTTGGTTTGAAGAAAACCTAAACCTGTATACATTGTCTATGGATCTGGTTTTGCGTTGATGGTAAAAAAATTAAATTTACATCGTTTAAAAAGCTGATAAAATTATTATGGCATCGAAGTATGATCTAATCGTTATAGGTAGCGGCCCAGGGGGTTATGTAGCTGCTATTAGGGCTTCTCAATTGGGATTAAAAGTGGGTGTAGTAGAACGAGCAGAGCTGGGAGGTATTTGTTTGAATTGGGGATGTATTCCTACCAAGGCATTATTGAAAAGCGCCCAGGTCTTTGAATATGTAAAACACGCCCAGGATTACGGGGTGAAGGTAA
Organism: Bacteroidota bacterium; assembly: GCA_027297025.1. Taxonomy (GTDB): domain Bacteria; phylum Bacteroidota; class Bacteroidia; order Cytophagales; family Cyclobacteriaceae; genus JAPUIM01. The sequence continues at coordinate 4,106 of JAPUIM010000137.1, forward strand.
AGGGATTCGAAGCTAATTTTTCCGGT
>JAPUIM010000138.1 GCA_027297025.1 Bacteroidota bacterium
CGATGCCTCTAAATCCCTTTCACGATCACCCACCATCCAGGATAGAGATGGATCAATTCCGTATTTGGCGATAGCCTTTTCTAGCATCAAGGAGTCCGGTTTTCTGGATAAGGACTCTGAAATAGAAGAGTGATAGGGACAATAATAAATATCGTCAATAAGCTGAGGACATTGGTCAATTAAGTATTGATGGCACTTCCGCATTTGATGGCGGCTAAATAAACCTTTGGAAATGCCTCCTTGGTTGGTGATGATGATGGTCAAAAAACCTGCGTCCTTCAGTAACTTCAGTCCTTCAGGCACACCTGGCAGTATCTGGAATTGCTCAATAGTGTATGTATAAGATCCCCGCTCCTTATTGATCACTCCATCCCGGTCCAGGAATACACATTTTTGCATGGTATTTTAATCAAATCTAATGGCGTTAACTGGTTTTAACCGGCTAATGAACATTGCCGGGATCAAAAGAACCAAATGGACGGCCACTAAAATGCCCAGATTCAAGATAATAATTAGGGGGATATTCCATTCAATCGGTACATAGCTCATATAATAGTTTTCGGGATCTAATGGGATGATCTTAAAATGATATTGTAACCAACCTAGACCAATACCAATAATATTACCCCACAACATTCCTTTTAAAGTGATATATGTGCCATTATACATAAATATGCTTCGAATTTGTTGATCCGAACTACCTAACGCCTTTAACATCCCTATCATTTGGGTTCGCTCCATGATCAAAATTAATAAAATGGATCCCATGTTAACCCAGGCTATAAACAATACCAGGGTCAGAAAGAAATATACGTTTCTATTGATCAATGCCAACCAATCGAAAAACTGCCGGTATAGATCAGATACTTTGTCAACAAACAGGTCCGAATCTACTTCCATAAACAAACGCTCTTGAGCCATTTCCAGCTGTTCAGGATTTTTTATAAAAACTTCAAATCCTCCCGCTAAAGTATCTGCCCAGCCATTCAACCGCCGTATCATCCCTATATCTCCAATCAATATTTTATCATCAAAATCCTCCAATCCGGTATTATAGATTCCGCTGATTTTCAATTTGCGAAAGCGCACCGGTTGTTGGATAAAATACATGATTACCTGATCTCCCAAATTTAGTTTCAACTTGTCCGATAATTTTTTACTAATGAGAATTTCTTTCGAATAAGTGGAATCGTTAAAGTGGATAAATCTCCCTTCTTCCAGATATTTCCCAAATCTCACCTGATCATAATTGCGGCCCACCCCTTTAAGCACCACCCCCTGAACTTCTTCATCGGTTTTTATCAAACCGGCTTTATGCGCATATTCCTGTACATGCTCTATAAAATCAAGTTGGTTGTAATTTTGATAAAAATGGGAGTTCAAGCTGACAGGGATTTCTTCATAATAGCCCCCCAAAGTGTATTTTGTCACCTGTAGATGGGAAGCAAAGCTATAAATTTTATCAGTGATGGCTGTTCTAAAACCCCTGAAAATCAAAAAGGTGATGATCATAATAGCTAAACTCAATGCAATACTGGCAATTGCAATTCGGTAAATTGTTGCCGAAAAGTTTTTCTCATGCCCGGTGATTCTTTTAGATATAAAATACGAGAGGTTCAATATTATCTTTAATTTTGGTCGTCCATATGGTCATGCAAAATATGAATTCCTAAGCAAATCCACATCACCACATGAATAGAAAGCTGTTGATAATTTATAGTCTTATCATCCTAATGGGGACGGCTGTGGAGGGCTGTAAGGGGCAAACCGGGGATGATAAGGATGTAAAGGTGGGGGCGGAAAGACCGGACATTTATTTCAAATACTTCAAGGATAAAAAGCTGGGGCTGGTGGTAAACCAAACCTCCATGGTGGGATCCACCCATCTGGTGGATACATTGCTCAGTTTGGGTGCCAAAATTGAAAGAATATTTGCACCCGAACATGGCTTCCGTGGGAAAGCTGAAGCCGGTGAAATGGTCAGTGACGGAAAAGATATAATAACCGGTCTGCCTATTGTTTCTCTCTATGGAAAGAATAAAAAACCTACTGGCGAACAACTAGCGGACTTGGATATATTGGTTTTCGATATACAGGATATCGGTGCAAGATTTTATACCTACATAAGCACTATGCACTACCTGATGGAAGCTTGTGCAGAAAACCAAAAAACACTGATCATACTGGACCGTCCCAATCCCCATGGTCATTATATAGATGGGCCGGTTCTACAGCTGGAATTCAGATCCTTCGTGGGTATGCACCCCATACCGGTGGTGCACGGGCTTACAGTAGGAGAATTGGCCTTGATGATAAATGGAGAAAATTGGTTACCGGAGGGACTACAATGTAATGTCAAAGTAATAGAGGTTGAAAACTATACCCATAATACAAAATACATACTCCCGGTCTGGCCCTCCCCCAATCTACCTAACCAACAAGCCATTTTACTTTACCCCTCACTTTGTTTTTTTGAGGGTACCGTTATGAGTCTGGGGCGGGGCACTTATTTTCCTTTTCAAGTAATCGGATATCCCGATACTTTATTTGGTGAATTTGAATTTACTCCCATCAGTATTAAGGGAATGTCAAGAAACCCCAGGTACCAGGATCAAGTATGTTACGGCTTGGACCTCCGGGAGGTCGCTCCACCGGAAGGTATTTCCCTTCAATATTTAATATTCTTCTACCAATTGCATCAACAACATAGTGATGAACCATTTTTCACTGATTATATCAATACTTTAGCGGGTAGCGAAACTTTGAAAAAACAAATTCAGTCGGGGCTGTCGGAAATAGAAATAAAAAAAAGCTGGCAACCGGAATTGCAAGCCTATGCTCAAAAGAGAAAAAAGTATTTGTTATACCCTGATTTTGAATAATGACTGTGGTTAACAAAACTCAAAAGGCTAAGGAGATCTCACGAATTTTGGAAGATCTCTATCCGGAAACACCTATTCCCCTACATCATAGTGACCCCTTTACGCTCTTGATCTCGGTTTTATTGTCGGCCCAATGTACCGATAAACGGGTCAATAAAATTACTCCTCATTTATTCAAGCAAGCAAATAACCCTTTTGATATGGTCCAAATGAGAGTTGAAGATATTGAAGAAGTTATTCGACCTTGTGGTCTATCTCCCCGAAAATCCCAAGCCATATCACAGCTATCTAAAATATTGGTGGATAAATACCAGGGAGCAGTGCCACAGACCTTTCAGGAATTGGAAGAATTGCCAGGGGTTGGGCACAAAACAGCTTCAGTAGTAATGTCTCAGGCATTTGGCAAACCCGCATTTCCGGTGGATACTCACATTCACCGTTTGGCCTATCGATGGGGATTATCCAATGGAAAAAATGTAGAGCAAACAGAAAAAGATTTAAAAAAACTTTTTCCTAAAAGTCAGTGGAACAAACTACACTTGCGAATTATTTATTTTGGAAGAGAATATTGTCCAGCTCGTGGGCATGATATGACCGAATGCCCTATTTGCGGTGAATATGGAAGGAAAAGCCTGGTAAAGGATCTTTCAAAAAAAAGTCCAGCAATAGCTCCAAAATATGAATAATTTAAGGATCATATTTATGGGTACTCCGGAATTTGCCGTCCCCAGCCTGGATATTCTAGTGAATCATGGTTTCGAAGTGGTGTCAGTGATCACCGCTCCTGACAAACCTCGTGGAAGGGGGCAAAAACTTGGCGTTTCTCCCATCAAGGAACTGGCCCTCTCTTATAAAATACCGGTACTACAACCCACTAATTTGAAATCATCAGCATTTATCCAAGAATTAAAAAACTATCGAGCCAACTTGCAAATCGTAGTAGCTTTTAGAATGCTTCCTGAAATAGTCTGGTCCATGCCGGAATTGGGTACATTCAACCTTCATGCTTCACTTTTACCAAAGTACCGTGGGGCTGCCCCCATAAATTGGGCCATAATCAATGGTGAGAAAGAAACTGGAGTAACTACCTTCATGTTAAAACACGAAATTGATACCGGCAGTATTATATTCCAGGAAAGAGAACCTATTGACCCACAAGATAATGCTGGAAGCCTATATAAACGGTTGATGCTTAAAGGGGCTCAAATAGTGCTAAAAACCACTCAAGCAATAAGTCAGGGAGAAATTACCATGTTACCGCAATTAATAGCCGATGGTCAATCTAAAGCTCCCAAAATTTACAAGGAAGACTGTGAAATAAATTGGAATCAATCATCAATAGCAATTCATAATTTTGTTAGAGGATTATCTCCTTTTCCCGGTGCCCGGACAAAAATTGATGGCAAAATTATTAAGATCTATAAAACCAACGTTGTGAACGATAGTGACTCCGATCTTGACCCGGGTAGTTACCAAACCAATAACCAGGATTGCCTGAAATTCAAAACTTCCGATGGATTTGTGTCTATTGAAGATGTACAGTTGGAGGGTAAAAAACGAATGAAAATAAATGAATTCTTAAGGGGCCATAAATTATAGGTTAAAAAATCGTCTCTATGATCATCAGTATTATTGCAGCAGTAGCAGAAAACCAAGTCATTGGAAAAGATAATGACCTTGTTTGGCATTTACCTAACGATACCCGGTATTTCATGAATACCACCAAAGGACATCATGTCCTAACCGGACGACGCAATTACGAATCCAT
>JAPUIM010000139.1 GCA_027297025.1 Bacteroidota bacterium
TTCTTTTTTCACTGGAGTTTCAGAGGGCACTATTGGATCGGATCGGATCATCAAGATGTTGATAGTAAAAAATGACCAATTGTTGGTGGAAGAAAAAGGCATTTACAGTATCGAAAACTTTTTGAACGCTCGAAGGTTGATGTATTGGCAGGTGTATTTACACAAAACCTCGTTAAGTGCAGAACAAATGCTAGTTCAAATAATTAAAAGGGCGAAAGACCTGATTCAAGAGCAAACCAAGTTGGTTATCAATTACCCTTTGGAACCTTTTATGACCAACAAGATAGATCTAAATACTATTCGTGGGTCCCATTATTTGGAGGCGTTCGCCAGACTTGATGATTATGATATCTGGACTGCGATTAAATCTTGGGTGAGAAATCCAGATAAAGTACTATCAACCCTGTGTCAACTCCTGCTGGATAGGAAACTTTTCAAAATCGATCTGACCAATCAAAAAGTAAATAAAAATAAAAAAAAGAAATTGGCACGGATACTAAAAAGTGCACTCAACCTCGATGAAAGAGAATTGTCATACTTTTTAGTGGAAGGATCAATTAGCAACGCCGCCTACCTGCGCAAAGACCAAAGCATAAACATTTTTACCAAAGAAGGAGCAATAGTAGATATAGCCCAAGCTTCTGATCTACCCAATATTAAGGCTTTGAGCAAAATTGTAAAAAAATATTATCTATGCTGGCCCAAAAGTGTATCTTTGTGATTTCTTAAAATCCAGCTATGGTCAATGGAATTAAGCGTAAAACAAATAGCTGACCTTCTGGGAGGTAAAGTACAAGGTGATGGATCCATCAAAATCAAGAAATTAGATACCCTCCAAGAAGCATCAAAAGGAAGTATTTCCTTCTTATCAAATCCGAAATACGAAAATCAAATTTATCAAACCCAAGCCAGTGCAGTCATCTGCAATATGGACTTCTCCCCCAAGAACACTCTAAAAACCACCCTTATCAAGGTTGAGGATGCTTACCTCAGTTTTAGTTCACTTTTAGAAGAAATTAATAGACAAAATAGTCTACAAAAAGTGGGTATTGAAGAACCTTCTTATATCGGCGAAAACACCTCAACCGGAGATAAAGTGTATAGGGGTGCCTTTTCCTATATCGGCAATAGTGTGAAAATAGGGGAGAATGTAAAAATTTATCCCCAAGCCTACATAGGTGACAACTCAACTATTGGGAATAATACTATTATTCATTCAGGGGTTAAAATATATCCAAAAACAAAAATTGGCAATAACTGTATCATCCATTCAGGTGCCATAGTTGGAAGCGATGGATTCGGTTTTGCTCCTCAATCGGATGGATCTTACAAACCGATCCCACAAATGGGTAATGTAATTATTGAAGATAATGTAAGCATCGGTTCAAATACGGTTATCGATTGTGCTACCCTCAACTCCACTATCATCAGGGATGGAGTAAAGTTGGATAATTTGATTCAGGTGGCACATAATGTGGAAATCGGGAAAAATACAGTCATCGCTGCTCAAAGTGGGATTTCTGGATCAACCAAAATTGGAGAGCATTGTGTAATTGCCGGGCAGGTTGGGGTTATTGGTCACCTTCAAATTGCTGATAAAGTAATTATCGGAGCACAAGCCGGAATAGGTAAATCAATAGATCAAAAGGGAACCATTATTCTGGGAAGCCCGGGGTTTGAAAGGAATCAATACTTAAGATCTTATACAGTATTCAAAAGATTGCCTGATATTGAGAACCGGATCAAGGAACTTGAGGAAAAATCCTTAAATTTGCCCACTACTGAAGATTAATGAATATCAAACAACACACAATAAAATCCCCAATAACGGTTTCCGGGGTTGGCTTGCATACAGGTGTAGATGCAAACATGACTTTCCTGCCGGCAAAGTCCAATCAGGGAATAAAGTTCCAAAGGATCGATCTGGAGGGGCAGCCTTTGATTGATGCTGATGTTGATAATGTGGTAGACCTCTCTCGTGGAACTACTATTGAGCAAAATGGGGCAAGGGTCAATACTGTGGAACACACTTTGGCCGCTTTGGTCGGGATGGAGATCGATAATATCGTAATTCAATTGGATGGTCCCGAGCCTCCGATTATGGATGGCAGTTCCAAAATGTTTGTGGATGCCTTAAACAAAGTGGGAATTGTGGAACAAAATGCCTTAAGAAATTTTTTTGAAGTTCCTGAGAGCATCTTTTACAGAGACCCATCCAGGGAAGTAGAAATTGCTGCCCTTCCCCTAGACGATTACCGGGTGACGGTAATGGTTGACTATAAGTCGCCCGTGTTGGGAAGCCAGCATGCCACTTTAACTGATATCAAACAATTCGATAAAGAGATTTCCTCATGCCGGACTTTTTGCTTCTTGCATGAGTTGGAAATGTTGCATAAAAATAACCTTATCAAGGGCGGAGATCTAAACAACGCAATTGTAGTGGTGGACCGCGTAGTGGAAGATCATGAACTGGAAAACCTGGCAAAATTATTTAACAAACCAAAGGTTGAAGTAAAAAAAGAAGGAATACTAAATAACGTTGAACTCAGGTACAAACATGAACCTGCACGACACAAACTCCTTGATTTAATGGGAGACCTGGCCTTAGCCGGTAGACCACTGAAAGCTCAAATATTGGCTGCCCGTCCCGGACATGCTGCCAATATTGCCTTTGTTAAAAAATTAAAACGACAGATGCAAAGTTCGGAAAATAATAATGTTCCAAACTATGATCCTAAACTTCCTCCGGTACTGGACATCATCCAGATCAGCAATATTCTTCCCCACAGATACCCCTTTCAATTAATCGATAAGATTATTTATCTGGACGATTCCAAAGTCACTGGAGTCAAGAACGTTTCTATCAATGAACCTTTCTTTCAGGGTCATTTCCCGGGCAATCCGGTAATGCCAGGAGTTTTACAACTTGAAGCTATGGCGCAAACCGGGGGTATCCTGGTGTTGAGCAGTGTTCCCGATCCAGAGAACTACTGGACGTATTTTTTAGGAATTGAACAGGCAAAATTCAGAAAAATGGTTTTGCCGGGAGATACTATTATTTTTCAATGCGAACTCTTAGTTCCTATAAAGCGAGGCATTGCTAAAATGGGGGGCAAGGCATATGTCGGGAATAATTTAGTTTGTGAAGCTATCATGACAGCCAGTATCGTTAAGAAAAATTCATGAATCAGCCTTTAGCTTTTATTCATCCGGAAGCTAAAATAGCCCAAAATGTGGTTATTGAACCATTCTGCACAATTTATAAAAATGTAGAAATTGGAGAAGGTACCTGGATCGGTTCAAATGTGACCATTATGGAGGGCGCCAGAATTGGGAAGAATTGCAAGATTTATCCAGGTGCAGTCATCTCATCTACACCGCAAGACCTGAAATTTGGAGGAGAGGATACCAACGCTTATATCGGTAACAATACAGTTATCCGGGAGTTCGTAACCATTAGCCGGGGCACTATAGACCGTCATAAAACCCAAATTGGTAAAAACTGTCTTTTGATGGCTTATGTTCATATAGCCCATGATTGTGTGATCGGCAACAACTGTATTTTGGTAAATGCCGTGCAACTAGCGGGTCATGTGATCATTGACGATTATGCTATCGTTGGAGGATCAACATCAGTGCATCAATTTGCTAAGATTGGAGTGCATGTGATGGTCTCAGGAGGTTCATTGGTGAGAAAGGATGTTCCCCCTTATACCAAGGCAGCCAGAGAGCCCCTTTGTTATGTTGGGATCAATTCCATAGGATTGAGAAGAAGAGGTTTCCCAAATGAAAAAATTCGAGAGATTCAGGAGATATACCGCAATATCTACCTGAAAGGACTCAATAATTCCAAAGCTTTAGATATGGTAGAACTGGAGATGCCACCCACCAAAGAAAGAGATGAAATCATCAAATTCATCCGCTCTTCAGACCGTGGAGTCATGAAGGGTTTTACTACTCACTAGATGAATGGAGATCAAAGCGACAGGTCTAGGTAAGAAATTCAACTACCATTGGATCTTCAAAAACCTGGACTTCGAATTTAAAATTAACAATGCTTATGCCATTACAGGACCCAATGGCAGTGGTAAAAGTACTTTACTACAAATTATAAGTGGATACATCACCCCAACAACCGGTGGGCTGACTCATACCTTGCAGGGAAATAACCTGGATCCGAACCATATATATCGACACTTGGTACTAGTTGCTCCCTACCTAAAATTGGTAGAAGAATTCACCTTAATGGAACAGCTAAACTTTCATTTTCAATTCAAAACTATTAAAACCGGTTGGAATATAAGTGACATCATTGAAATCATGGAATTAAAGGATTCCATTCACAAACAAATAAAATACTTTTCATCCGGAATGAAACAGAGACTGAAATTGGGCCTTGGCTTTTACTCGCAGTGCGAATTGCTTCTTCTAGATGAGCCCACCAGCAATTTAGATGAACCTGGTATCCAATGGTACTTAGATTATGTTAAAAAATCTTTATCAGACCGACTGGTTATCATTAGTTCCAACCGTAAACAAGAATACAGTTGTTGCCAACAGGAAATTAGCTTGAAAAATTACAAATAAATTAAACTAGGGTTCATTTATCCGGTTACTTTCGGCCCTTAGCAGGTATTAAATATATTACAATTCACCACAAATGATTAGTTAAATTTGATGATCATTCATTTGAAATCCCAACAAATATTTAAGCCAAAATACTTTGATAATAATTGCTAATTAGTATATATTACTTTTGGAAAATAAAATATGGTAATTTAAATACGGTTTATTGCATTAAAATCAAAAAATTGTATATTTGATTTATAGTCTCGACCATTCACTAACCTGATTTTTGATATGAAAATACTACTTAATATCTTAACACCCATCGCTTTGGTTACCGCTTTGGTTTTCTATTCAAGTTGTGGCGGTGATGATAGTGGTAATGGCCCACCAGATCTAACCGAACAAGAAGTAGTAACTCAAAGATTGGAAGGTGGAAGTCCATGGGGTATTGGATCTACCGGGTCTGTAAGCTTAGATAATTCTGATTTGACTACTGACTTCGCTAATTTCAGCATAACCTTTTCCGGTATGAGCCTAACCGTATCCGGCAGTGATGATGATGTATGGCCCAATGGAACGGCCAGCTGGTCCTATGTTGGTACTGATACCGGAATCGCTACCTCGATCAGCCGGTCTGATGGAGTTGAAGTCAGTATATCGGTAAATGAAGCTTCTACAACTCTAACCCTACAGTTTGAAATAACCGGAGGAAGTGG
>JAPUIM010000014.1 GCA_027297025.1 Bacteroidota bacterium
GTAAGCAAACCATTGTCTGGGGCTACTACATAATGACCGGTTTTTGTTTTTATGGCTACGGATTTGCGGTCAGTTCCCACCCCGGGATCAACCACCGCTACAAATACCGTTTGATCCGGCCAATAGGGAATCGTTCCTGCCAATACCTGGCTACCTTCCAACACATTATAGGGTGTGATATTATGGGTCAGATCAAAGATCCTAAGATTTTCATCCACCCCCAAGGCCACTCCTTTCATAGAAGCTACAAACCGATCAGTCATTCCAAAATCGGTCATTAATACCAGGATTCCATTTCTTTTCACTTGTACTGTTTTTTAGAAATTTTGTGATGTGTATAGCATTCCTAAAGTTATCACTAAATATATTATATTAAACACCATGAAAATTGTGGTTGCCATTATGGTGTTCCTTCACTCTTTGACTGGATTTACCCAGACCCAGGAGATGGTAAAGGAAGCAGTGCACCAAATCCTTTCACCAGCCCTTGATCTTTATTATCATCTGCATGCCCATCCTGAACTGTCGTTAATGGAGGTCAACACCGCCAAAACCCTGAGCTCGGAATTAAGACAAATAGGATTTGAAGTATCCGAGAAGGTAGGCAGTCATGGTATTGTTGGAGTTTACCGCAATGGAAAAGGACCGGTAATTCTCGTTAGAACTGATATGGACGCACTACCAGTAAAAGAACAATCTGGTCTCTCCTATTCCAGCCAGGTGATCACCCAAAACTTTTCCGGAGATCAGAGACCGGCCATGCACGCTTGTGGGCATGATATGCACATGTCGGTATGGACGGGAACTGCAAAGGTCTTAACTCAGTTGAAAGACCAATGGACTGGTACTTTATTATTCATCGCCCAGCCGGCTGAAGAACATGGTGATGGAGCCATGAACATGCTGGAAGCGGGCCTGTTTGAAAATTTTCCACTTCCCGACTATGCCCTGGCCCTTCATGTAAGTGCCAATTTACCCGCAGGCAAAGTGGGGTACACTCCCGGATATTCCTATTCCAACGTCGACGCCATGGAAATCACCGTCTTTGGCGAAGGAGGTCATGGAGCATATCCTCACATTACCATCGATCCGGTGGTGCTGTCTGCCAGGATTGTGTTGGCCCTACAAACCTTGCGCAGTCGTGAATTTTCACCACAAGAACCCTTAGTGCTTACCGTGGGAGCCATTAATGGAGGCACCAAAGGAAATGTGATTCCCGATGAAGTGAATTTGAAACTCACCCTCCGTTATCACAATGAAAGCCTTAGGACTCAAATCATTGAATCCATCAGAAGGATCTGTAACGGAATAGCAGCATCGGCCGGATTGCCCGAAGATAAATATCCCCGGTTGAAATATTATGAATCAAATCTACCCGGGGTGTACAATGACCCGGACTTGACCCAATCACTTTCCAGGGTATTTGAACAAGCTTTGGGTCAGGAAAATGTCAAACTGCTGCCCGCTTCTATGGGAGGTGAGGATTTCGGGAGGTTTGGTGCCACTAAACATGACATACCTATCTGTATTTTTTCACTGGGTGCAGTGGAAGGAGAAAAATACCAGGCCTCCCTGAAAAATGAACGGGAACTCCCATCTTTGCACTCTTCAAAATTTGCTCCCGATCCCTATCCTACTCTGAAAACCGGGATCACCGCCATGAGCAACGCCGTTTTATATCTGTTGAAGGTGAAATAGGCTATTTAATGCGGATCTTTCTATCTGTAATAAAGTAAATAACCAAGCCTGTAATCAGTATCCCGATCCCTATCAGTGATTCAAAAGTCTTATCGATTATTACAAAGGTTAATGTCCAAACACTAACCACCAAAAAGATCAGTGGGGTAAATGGATATCCCCAGGCTTTATAGGGACGGGGAAGGTTTGGTTGCCTGATTCTCAACACAAAAATACCTGCTACTGTCAAGGTGGTGATCAGGATCAAAAGAAACGAGGCGTAAATCAATACCTGATCAAAAGATGAAGTGTAAATAAATATCAATGCGATCATTAGCTGAAAATAGAAAGAATTGACCGGTATGCCTTTGTTGTTTTTTACCGACAGCCACTTGAGCGCGGCAAAATCCTCACCCATAACCATGGTGATCCTGGGACCCAGGAATATATAAGCACTTACAGTGGAAACCAGGAGTACCGCAATGGCAAGGGACATGATCTTGCCACCACTAGCTCCAAACATACTGGTCCCAGATAAAAATCCCACCTCAACCTGACCTGATAAAGCATCCAAAGGAACGGTATAGAGAAAAACGAAATTCAACAAAATATACAACACCATTACGATCATTGTTCCCAGCAATAATGATCTGGCAAGAGTCATACGGGGATTTTTTATTTCACCGACGATATAAATAGAGGCGTTCCACCCGGTGTAGGCATAGGAAACGTATACCAGGGATACGGCAAAATAGGGGCTGGTCAATAGTTCCCAATCGCCTGATTGAGGTAAAATAGTGATATCTTGAGGGATTTCTACAAAAAATGCTGCCACTAAAAATACTAATATCAGCGCCACTTTGAGCAGGGTGAAAAAATTTTGGAACAAACTCCCAATATCGATGCTGGAACCATGAATGAGACTAAACAGGATGACCGCTATGGCCGCAGTATGATCGGCGGGAAGTCCGGGAAATACAGTTTTTAAATAGGATCCCAATGCCATGGCCGCCAAAGCTGCAGGCCCGGCGAAACCAACGGTAGCAGATACCCAGCCGGCTAAAAAACCCAGTGAAGGATGGTAGATCTTGGAAAGCAGGTTATACTCGCCTCCCGATCTGGGCAGCGCCGCTCCTAGCTCACTGTAGGTCAGTGCACCACAAAGGGCTATGATTCCACCCACAATCCATAACATCAACAGGGGAAAAATGGACTTGATTTCCACTACTTGAAATCCCAGACTGGTAAAAACACCGGTACCGATCATACTGGCGATCACCAGCGACGAAGCGGTGACCAGGCCAACTTGAACCAATCCGTTGGTTTTATTTTTCATGTCCACTTGATGATCAAGACATCAGTCTCTGATGCTCGGGATACATGCAGCGGTTAAAAACTACTTTGATCCCTGCCTTTCGGGCCAGCTCTTCTGCCTCCGGATCATGGATACCCAACTGCAGCCAAATCACTTTGGGGTGCTTTTTGATGGCCTGCTCTACAAATGGCAGCACTTGCTCCGAAGGTCGAAAGATTTCTACCACGTCAATATCCTCCTCCACTTCTTCTATGGTATTAAAGGCTTTTTTACCCAATATCTCATCGACATTGGGATTCACCGGAATGATGTTATATCCTTGTTCCATTAAATACTTGGGAATCGAGTGCGCAGCTTTATAATCATGCCGGGACATGCCAATTACTGCGATATTTTTGAATTCGAATATCTCCCGGATCTCCGCATCTGAAAGTGGATCAGTCTCTAAAAACATGTGCAAAGTTTAATTCAATATATTAATCAAACAAATTTTCTAAATCCAATATTATTGCCAATATTTAATTTTAGAGGAAAAATTTAACTGGTATGATGCCCATTGATAATAGAGCCGCCCGTGTCCGGGACCAAATTGAAATGCTTGCTTCCGTCAGTGAGCATCATCAGTACGTTCAACGAACTTTTTGTTCTCTTGCCGCTAAATTGGCCAATGATATGGTGTCGGGATGGATGCATGCAGCTGGCCTAAAAACCAGGGTAGATAATATGGCGAACCTTAGAGGTGTTCTTCCCGGGAATAACCCTCAAGGACGAGTGTTTGTAATGGGCTCCCACTTGGATACGGTGATCGATGCTGGAAAATACGATGGACCCTTAGGAGTATTGTTGGCCATAGATCAGGCCGCAAGACTTGAAGCGGGATCCCTTCCCTTTGACCTGGAAGTCATAGGATTTTCCGATGAAGAGGGAGTACGTTATCATAGCAGTTACTTGGGGAGTAGTGTGGTGGCTGGATGTTTTGACCAAGAACAGTTGAGTTTAAAAGATGCAAAAGGAGTTTCCATGCAGCAAGCCGTGGAGAAGTTTGGCGGCGATGTAACAAAATTGAGCAAGGACCAAATTCCCAAAGATAAATTCCTGGGCTATTTTGAGGCACATATCGAGCAAGGCCCGGTATTAGAAGAAAAAAACATCCCGGTAGGAGTTGTCCAAACCATCAATAGTCAGGAACGGGTGGAGATCAAGGTTCAAGGTGTTCCCGGGCATGCCGGTACCACCCCCATGATGATTCGCAAAGACGCCTTGGCAGGAGCTGCTTTAATGATAGCTGAAGTAGAACAATTAGCTCAAAAAGACCATGAAAATATGGTGGCTACGGTAGGGAAAGTAGATGTATTTCCCGGTGCCAGCAATGTCATTCCGGGCAATGTTAACTTTACCCTTGATCTTAGAAGTCCCAACTATGAACGATTATCCACTTTTTCCAAAAAACTTCAACAGATCTTTTCCGGAATCACTCAGAAAAGGGGATTGACCTATTCCTGGAATTTAATCAAGACCAACAAATCCACCCCTTGTGATGACCAACTCACCCAAATTTTATCCGAAGCCATTTCCCAGGCTGGATATCCGGTGCAGGCTCTGACCAGTGGTGCCGGCCACGACGCGGTGGCTATTTCTAATTTGGGGCCGGTGGCATTGATGTTTATCCGCTGTAAAAATGGGATCAGCCATCATCCAGATGAATTTGTCGCCACCGAAGACATAGGCGCTGCCATCAAGGTTTGTGATGTATTTTTTGATAAATTGAGTCAACAAATGCAGTAACGAACCTCCATTTCTAATTTAACAATATGAAAATAACTGCCGAAACCCGAACCGTAGTGAAACCCAATCATGCCATGATCACCCCCGATGGTTATGTGAATAGTGTAGTCCCCGGATGGAGTGATTGCCAAATCAATGTGATCATTAATCCGGCCATGGGAGCTCAATTCAGTCAACAATTGATCCATCTGGATGCCGAGGGAAATGGAGAAGCTAAAACCGAATTTTCCGAAATATTTCTTTATGTAGTCCATGGGCATTGTGAAATTTCGGTGGAAGGGAAAACTCATGACATGTCGCAGGGTAATTTTCTGTATATACCACCGGGAAATGACTACCGGGTCACCAATAATACAAGCCTAACCCAAATCCTCACTTTCCAAAAAGAATATGAGCCATTGGAAGACTATCCCGTACCCCAAAGCGTATTTGGCAACCGGGCCAAAGTACCCTCCGAGCTCTATATGGAAGATCCCCAGCTGCACATGCAAAATCTCTTACCCGATGAATTGTCCTTTGACATGGCGGTAAACATTTTCACCTACGACCCGGGAGGAAACCTTCCTTTTGTGGAAACCCATATCATGGAACACGGCCTGTTGTACTTAGCCGGCCAGGGAATATATATGCTGGACGATAATTGGTACCCTATTCAAAAAGGTGATAGCCTCTGGATGGCTCCCTACTGTCCCCAATGGTTTGTAGCTATGGGTAAAGAACCGGCAGTGTATATCTATTACAAGAATGTGAATCGATATGCCATTAAACAGTGATCTACTGGTCTCTCAACAAAATTCTACCCTGACCCAAATCCACAAATTTACCCCCTTTATATACCAATTTTCCGCCCACGTAGGTACGTTCCACCTTACCCATTAGTCGCTCACCCAAATAAGGGGTGATCTTGTGACGATGCTGTATCATGGATTCGGTAACCTCAAAGGATCGCTCCGGGTCCCAAACCATCAGATCAGCTTGGTATCCTTTTTTTATCTTTCCCAATTGGTGGTCCAGGTTCAAAAACTTCGCCACCCGGGCGCTCATTAAAGCCCCCACCTCTTCAATGGTAAAATCGTTGGCCCGGGCCTTGGTCCAAAACACCGGTAGTGAAAATTGCAATCCGGCGATGCCCCCCCAGGCTTTGGCCAGATCCCCGCTTTCTGCTTGTTTTAGATCTGGGGTGGAAGGCGAATGGTCTGTTACCACAAAATCGATGATCCCATTTTTTAAGGCTTTCCATAAAAGTTCGTTATTCACTCGTTCCCGGATGGGAGGTGCACATTTGTAAATCGTACTGGCATCGGGAATATCCTCAGCATTGAAATAAAGATAATGGGGACAGGTTTCAGTAGTCAGAGGGAATCCCTGTGTTTTGACCTCCGTGATCAAAGGAAGTAAATTGGCCGATGAAAGGTGAACGATATGGGTTTTACAATCAAACTCCCGGCACAAGGAAATTAACATTTGAATGGCATCGTCCTCCCATTTCCTGGGTCGTGACATCAAGTAGGCTTTGTAACTGGTGGGATCTTTATTGAATAGGGCGATACCCTCATGATCCGAGAAAATTTCGGCATGGGCCAATAACGGCAATTTGTTTTTGGCAATTACCGGAAGCGCCTGTCTAAGATGTTTCTCCCCTACAAAACCAAATTCATCGATCCCCGAATCAATCAGGAAAGCTTTGAATCCCAACACTCCCGCTTCAATCAACGGTTGGAGATCGTGGCAATTATCCGGTACCACCCCTCCCCAGAATCCACAATTTACCTGCAATTTCCCCTTACTGCTGTTCAATTTGTCCTCAAATGCCTGAGCTGTGGTAGTGACTGGAATGGAATTGAGTGGCATATCTACCAATGTAGTGATCCCTCCAGCCGCAGCTGACCGGGTGGCAGTATCAAAACCCTCCCACTCGGTCCTCCCTGGTTCATTGATATGGACGTGACTGTCAATCAAACCTGGCATCAGTACCAGATTTCCCAAATCTTCTATGGGATAATCAAATTGCTCAACTTTTTCAGGTATTATATCCTCTATTTTATTCCCTACGATTGTGATGGTAGCTGGTAACAAACCATCTTCAGTCAATACCCTTTGGCTGTACAATCCTAATCTTTCAGACATGGTTTTATGAGATCCAGAGATTGAATTTATCAATTTATTCAATAAATTGACCATCATACAGTCAACGAATTTAGGTTTACCACCCTTTTAAACTGATTCGCTTATGGATGCCCATGTTGTCGAATGGTTAAATCTGACGGTGAGATGGATCCACTTCATTACTGGCATCGCCTGGATTGGATCTTCTTTCTACTTTAATTGGTTGGAAAATGCGCTCAATAAACAAGGACTAAGAGAAGGTATTGCCGGTAATCTGTGGGCCATTCACGGAGGAGGCTTTTATTACCTGGAAAAATACAAGGTAGCCCCTAAGGTAATACCGAAAACCCTCCATTGGTTCAAATACGAAGCATATTTCACCTGGATCAGCGGATTTGCCTTATTGATCATTGTATATTATTACAATGCCGGCGTATACATGGTTGATTCCGACTCTTCTACCCACCCGGCCCTGGCGGTATTGCTGGGCATTGGCTCCTTGATCGTGGGCTGGTTTATATACGATACCATGTGCAAAACGCCGTTGATCAATAAACCGGTGTTATTCACCCTGGTGGGGTTCCTGATAGTGGTAGCTATTTCTTATTACCTGACTCAAATGCTGAGCAGCCGGGCTGCTTACTTGCATGTAGGGGCTATGTTGGGCACTTGTATGGCTGCCAATGTATTTCTGGTCATCATTCCTTCCCAGAAAAAATTGGTGGAGTCAGCAAAACAAGGAAAGGAACCGGATGCAGTTCAGGGAAGAAAGGCCTTTTTGAGATCCCTGCATAATAATTACATGACCCTGCCGGTGTTGTTCATCATGATCTCCAACCATTTTCCCAGTACCTACGGCAATGAGTTTAACTGGGCGGTATTGGCGGGTTTATTTGTGGTGGGGACCGGGGTAAGGCATTATTACAATTTGTTGGGAAAGGGACAAAATGCTTTTTGGATCTTGCCGGCGGCGGTGGTTGGTATGATAGGACTGGCAATGGTCACCAAACCACCTCCTGCTCATCAGTTAGCTGGAGGGAGACAGATAGAATTTTCAGAAGCCCAAGCCCTTATTTCCAAAAGATGCGTTTCCTGCCATTCCGCCAATCCCACTGATAAAGTTTTTGTAGTAGCACCCAAAGGAGTAATGTTTGATACTCCTGACCAAATTGTACAACACCAGGATAAGATCTTTATTCAGGCGGTGACCACCAAGGTAATGCCCTTGGGTAATACTACCTTCATCACAGAGGAAGAAAGAGAGATCATTGGAGCCTGGATACAACAGGGAGCTATAATTGAGTAAGCCATGAAAGAGATTGAAGTCTGGAAATTTATTGATGATTCCCTGGAAAAAAACATAGCAGTGGGATTGATGCTAGTAACCGAAAGTGCTGGCAGCAGCCCCGGACGTCAAGGTTTTAAGATGGCCATCAACCGAAAAGGTGAAATGCAAGGATCCATTGGCGGCGGTATAATGGAACATAAGTTGGTGGAAATGATGAAGAGTAGTTTGGCTAAAACAAAAGTCTCCACCCAGCTGAAAAAGCAGGTACACCGGAAAGATGAGCCGCTAAACCAATCGGGCATGATTTGTTCAGGGGAACAAACGGTTTTACTTCTTCCCGTTTCATTTAAGGATCATGATTGCATAAAAGAAATTATCCAGTATTTAGTGAATAAGGAAACAGCATCGCTTACTATTGACCCTCAGGGTTTGTCGCTAAAACCCAATATTCATAATCCCCAGCCCTTTAATTATAACCAGGAATCTGAAACAGACTGGATCTACCAGGAAAACCTGGGATACAAGTACAAGCTTTTTATCGTGGGAGGCGGACATGTAAGCCTGGCTTTGTCTGAATTGCTTAAGTCCCTTGATTTTTACATAACCGTTATCGATGACCGGCCCCAGTTAAACACCCTGGAAAATAATACTTTTGCCGACCAAAAGATCTACTGTAAATATGAAGAGGTGGAACAACATTTGCCCCCGGGTAAGGAGAACTTTGTTTTATTGATGACTTATGGTTACCGGGATGACAACATGGTATTAAGGAAAATTATTCATCGTGATTATGGATATCTGGGCATGATGGGAAGTAAGGAAAAGGTGCGACAGATATTTGAAGGAATGGACCATGATGGTTTTGATCCACAGTTAAAGGAAAGGGTACACGCTCCCATAGGTATCCAGATCAAGAGCAAAACTCCCCAGGAAATAGCAGTGAGTATAGCCGCTGAAATTGTCGAAGTAAAAAATTCAGTTTAAATTAAAACCTATGGGAATATTTTTAAGTCAAGAACAAATAGACGATTTTCACCGCGATGGTTTTTTGATCATTCCCGAATACCTGGGGGATGAAGAAATTGCAACTCTTCGGCAAAAAGCCGAAAAAA
>JAPUIM010000140.1 GCA_027297025.1 Bacteroidota bacterium
GGTGTTGGACAAGAACAGCTCATTCGAGTACCGTTTTACGGTAAAGAGGGAAGGGTAGACCGATTGATCCCGACAGTGATGTCGGGGCTAGATAGATGATAAGACCTCCCACATGTAGTTTATGTGAGGGAGTGACAGAACCCGGCTTATAGGCTTGCATTTTTTTATTTTAAGCTAATCATGGTAAAAATATTAATCATCGACGACGAAAAAAGTATCCGAAATACTCTTCGCGAAATTCTGGAATACGAAAAATACCAGGTCAGCGAAGCGGAGGATGGACCCATGGGTTTGGCCATGCTGCAAGAAGATGATTACGATGTAGCCTTGTGTGACATAAAAATGCCTAAAATGGATGGCATTGAAGTTTTGGAAAAAGCCAATGAATTGGGGAAAGAAACTCAATTCATCATGATTTCCGCCCACGGAAATATAGAGACAGCAGTAGAAGCTACCAAGAAAGGGGCTTTCGATTTTATTGAAAAACCCCCCGATCTCAACCGGTTGTTAGTCACTATTAGGAATGCCCTGGACAAGTCCAACCTGGTAACCGAAACCAAGGTATTGAAGAAAAAGATCTCAAGGGCCTTTGACATTGTGGGAGAATCAAAGGTTGTTAAAAATATTCAGGAAACTATTGACAAGGTAGCCCCTACCGATGCCAGGGTATTAATAACTGGACCTAATGGAACCGGAAAAGAACTGGTAGCTCGATGGCTTCATGCCAAAAGTTACCGCTCTGATATGCCGCTAGTAGAGGTCAATTGTGCTGCGATTCCTTCTGAATTGATAGAAAGTGAACTTTTTGGTCACGAAAAAGGATCTTTTACTTCAGCAATCAAACAGCGAATTGGAAAGTTTGAACAAGCCAATGGAGGCACCTTGTTCTTAGATGAAATTGGGGACATGAGCGCCTCGGCACAAGCAAAAGTGTTAAGGGCCTTACAGGAAAACAAAATAACCAGGGTAGGTGGAGAAAAAGAAATCAAAGTTGATGTACGAATTTTAACTGCTACTAATAAGAACTTAAAAAATGCCATTGAGGAAAACGATTTCAGAGAAGACCTATACCATAGATTGAGCGTTATTATTATTCAAGTCCCTACCCTAAAACAGCGGCTGGAAGATATTCCATTGTTGGTAACCCGGTTTTTAGAAGACATCGCTCAGGAATACGGCATGAAAAAAAAGACAATCACCGACAAAGCCATAAAGCAGCTGCAGACCTATCCATGGAACGGAAACATTCGAGAACTGAGAAATGTGGTTGAAAGGTTGGTTATTATGTGCAACCAGATAATTGATCAATCAGATGTAAAGAAATATGTTGAAGTAAGCTAATTTTTAATTCATACCAACATCAGATTACATCCCCTAACCTCAGAATTATCGAATCTGCCTAAAACTTGAAATGATCCATCGGCATGAACATGACCCAGATCTTCGGTTTCAAGAAAAGCGCAGGAATGACAGTTGGCCAGATCGATGATATTAATACCCCCTGAAACGGGTGGTTCTAAAATATGGAAAGGATCATATGGATCCCGTATTAATACCTTCATCCATGGAGGGGAGGTAAAAATCCCGTTTCCTGTTGAATAGCACTGCGATAATATCTCCGTCATACCATATTCAGAGTGTATTTGATCAACCCCAAATGCGTCTTTCAGAATTGAATGAAGTTCCAATCTTATCATTTCCTTTCTTCTACCCTTCATTCCACCAGTCTCCATGATAAGCGTATTGTCAAATTGTAGTCCTTTATTATTTTCAGCTAAATCCAGTAAAGCAAAAGCAACCCCAAACATAATCGCTGGTTTTGAATTGGATCCAATGGCCTTAATCTGTTGCAGTAGCGGCTTTGAGTTGACCAAATAATATCCGGAAATCTCTGAATGAGAGTTGCTAATAAAATGATCTATCATAGTGATTAGTGAGGAATGTCCATTTTTATGGTAGGAAGGAAGTAATGCCATGAAATGGAATTTATTCAAGGGTCCATATTGGATTTCAAAAGATTTTCGAGCTGTCTCTAAATAGAAGCCCAGGTCATCCAGTAAATGTCGGCTCCTTTTTGAACCAGTGGTACCGCTACTCTCAAAATGGTATTGGGGTTTCCACGAAGCAGTTTGTATAGGATGATGTTTAAAAAACTCAATAGGCATGAAAGGTATATCAGTTACCTTACTCACCCCAATAGCATTAACCTTAAGAAATTGAAGGTATTTGTTATAGATTGGACAATGGTGAGCCTGATATTTAAATAATTCGATTGTCTTGGCCTCAAAATTGCTCTGGTCTACAGAAACTATCTCTTTTCGAAAACTTTTTATTTTTTCCATTCGTTAACAAATAGAATTGGAATATGGTTTATTTAAGGGTAAACTTTGCATTTTTCCGAAAATTGGATAAAATTATTTAATTTTATTTTATGAAGTTGGGTTCGATTATTTTTAGTTTCCTGGTTTTGGGGATATTTCTTATCTCCTGCGAAAGACCACCTGAACTTTCTAGTACGCCTTTCATTGAATATCAAAATGTGGAATTCAAACAGGTTAATAATGCTCAAGATTCCTTGATCGTCACTATCCGGTTTGAGGATGGTGATGGCGATCTAGGTCTCAGTAATAATGATACTGGGCCCCCTTTTAATGAATTTGATTTTATACCGGATGATGATGGCACCTTTATGACCTTTAGTGAAGCCAATGGTGAGCCCCCCTTTAACAGTAATGATTGGTTAATAGAAACGTTTATTTTGGGAGATACCACGGTGGTAGATACGGTAAGGATAAAACGTAACGAAAATTTTAATAATTTCTTCGTAGATTTTTTGCAAAAAACCGGTGAGGGATCCTACGAAAAAATTAACCTGATCAAATTATTGGGAACCAATTTTGATGGTAGGTTTCAACCACTGAATACCAAAGGAGGAGAAAGACCACTGGAAGGCACTCTTCGATATACGATGCGGTCCTTTGGATTTTTAATCAATCCTATTTTTAGGAATGAAACATTAAAATTGGAAATTCAAATACAGGATCGAGCCCTTAATCGGAGCAATGTGGTAGAAACTCCCGATTTTATACTTTCCGAACTAGCTTCAGATTAACTTAGGTACAAGTCCGGATACTGGTTAGGATCAACCTCTGACATCAGATCGTAAATCCGATCAAAAATTTCCTCTATATTTGGTTTAGAGAAATAATCTCCATCGGAGGAATAGGCGGGTCGATGTTCTTTAGCACTGATAGTAGCTGGTGGGGAATCCAAAAAATAATAACCCTTTTGTTTTTCTATAAAATGATTGAGCATAAACGCGGTAGCACCTCCCGGCACATCCTCATCAGCAAACACCACGCGGTTTGTCTTTTTTACACTTTCCAGAATACGGAATTCGGAATCAAAAGGTAACAAGGTTTGTACATCCAACACTTCACAAGAAATGCCAAACTCTTTCAATTGTTCCGCCGCTTCCATTACCAACCTGCACATAGAACCATAGGTCACTACGGTTACATCCGTACCTTCCCGGATCACCTCTGGAATTCCCAATGGTATAGTGAATTCTCCAATATTATCCGGCATCCGCTCTTTAAGCCGATATCCATTGAGACATTCGATGATCAAAGCCGGATCATCCGATCGCAGCATGGTGTTGTAAAAACCTGCAGCACGTGTCATATCACGAGGTACCAAAACATAGATGCCACGAAGACTACCGAGTATCATGCCCATAGGGGAACCGGAGTGCCAAACTCCTTCCAATCTGTGTCCCCGGGTCCTGATTATCAACGGCGCCTTTTGTCCCCCTTTTGTACGGTATTGAAGGGTGGAAAGATCATCAGATAGAGTTTGTATTGCGTAGATCAAATAGTCCAAATACTGGATTTCAGCAATGGGTTTTAGTCCTCTCATAGCCAGTCCTATACCCTCTCCAATGATAGCAGACTCCCTTATTCCCGTATCCATAACTCTCAATTCGCCATGCTTTTTTTGCAAACCTGCAAAAGCCTGATTGACATCGCCAATCCTACCCACATCTTCACCAAATGCCACCACCCGCGGATCATTGGTCAAAGCAGCATCAAAATTTGCCCGTAATACTTCCCGGCCATCGACTAATTTGGATTGTTCAGAATAAACCGGTTTGATCTCGGAAATATTAAGTGCGGATTCAGGGGATTGGCTATAAAGATAAGAACTGTAGCGATCATAGTTTATCTCCATTGTCTTCTCTAACCATTGCTGTAATTCGGTTTTGGCTTCAACTTTTTCGTCTCTTACCAGCCGCAAGATCTTTTTGACTGTACTTACGGTGTCCATCCTAATTGGGGCCAGGGTTTTTTCCAGCCCGACCTTTTGATTTCTTATCACCTGTCCATTGACGCTTTGTTGACTCAACCTTTCCAAAATGAGACAGGCTTCGCGTTGCTCCGA
>JAPUIM010000141.1 GCA_027297025.1 Bacteroidota bacterium
ATCTATGCGGAAAGGTTCCATATAGGAAAGATATTCCATTAAACCTTGGCGCCTAACCTTTTCTGCTTCCAGAATTTTGTATCCTGCTTTCAGATGATAATACCAGCGCAACATGTCTAATGGGTAATGGGGAAGATCCAATTTTTGAGCCAGTAAAGGACAAATGGTACTTTTACCGCTACACATGGGTCCGGTAATGATAATTGGTAGTTTGCCCTGGTTAATCAACTATTGGTTAGACAAGTGAATGATGGATAATTTTCAATTTCTTAAAAAAATATAACACAACCCTCAAAAGCGGGGAAAATTAATTAAATTGTATCAAGAAATAATGTAATAATAAAGGTTACTGGATGCCTTTAGAAAGTATTCAAGACAGGGCCAGGTTTCATAAGTGGTTCTATTTTAGTCTAATAACCATTACCATTATTATTCAAACCCAAGGTTTAAAAAAATTAAACGCATAAATATCCTTGATCATGACTAATCCAACCACCTTAAAAGGCTTATTCATATTCATTTTGGCGATGTCATTTTTTATACAAACTGAAATGTTTTCTCAAAAAAAACAGGATAAGCAATTCATGAAAATATACTATTCACTGGAAGAGGCTTATGACGCTTATGATTATGAAACCATTTTAGATTATGAGGATGAAATTATTCCTCTCGCTTCAAATAGAGCCGATACTCTAGTCTCTAATGTGTATTCTTTTCTGGGGGAAGGATATTTCTACATTGGAGAATATCAGCAGTCCACTGAATACTTTGACAAGGAGTTGGAGATCTTAAAACAGGTTTATGGTGAAGATATCCCTGACGTGGAATACCTGTTGGATAATTTGGCTATTGTGTATTTAGAAGCAGGGCGTTATCAAAAATCAGAAGAACTACACCGTGAAATAGTGGACATTTATGCTGAAAAATATGGCAAAAAAAGTGAAGAATACGTGATGGCGGTAATAGGTTTGGGAGAACTACTTGGTCACATCAATAAATTTGACGAAGCTGAAGACACCTATAAAAAACTGCTTAATGAATTGCCAAAAACTAATCCTTCTTATCCTATAATTTTTGGGAATCTGGCTGATTTATATGCCCGGGTAGGTTCATTCTCCCAGGCTGAACGCACCTATAAAAAGGCTCTCAATCTCTTGGAAAAAAGAAGCGGCATCAATACACCCAATTATGCTGCCGTGCTTGGCAATATGGGTATCTATTTACTACAAACCGGGCGCTACCCAGAAGCTGAAGAAGTTCTCAACAGAGCAATAAACATCATGGACCGATTGGGCAGTAGTGAAGATGAAGAATCCGATTATGCCGGTTTACTGAATAATCTTGCGGTAGTGTATGATGCCCTGGGATTCTATGACAGGGCAGCAAACATGTTTACTGAGTTACTGGAATATGAAAAAAATGCCAGTGGAGAGGATCATCCATATTATGCTATCGCCTTGGGTAACCTGGCATCGGTATATACAAAGCTGGATAAATACTCCCAGTCTGAAGAATATTACGATCAGGCTCTGGTAATTACCAAGGATGCTTTAGGCGCTAACTCTAGTGACTATGCACTACTACTGAAAGAAAAAGCCTTGTTGTACAAAAAAATAGGTAAGTATGCCGAGGCCAAAAAACTACTTCAAAGGACAGTAGATATTCAAAAAGAAGTTTTGGGATC
Organism: Bacteroidota bacterium; assembly: GCA_027297025.1. Classification (GTDB taxonomy): domain Bacteria; phylum Bacteroidota; class Bacteroidia; order Cytophagales; family Cyclobacteriaceae; genus JAPUIM01. Next base: position 1,685 of record JAPUIM010000141.1, read on the forward strand.
CCACCATCCGGAGTATGCCAAGGCATTGTACAATCTGGGTAATATATACATGATCATTGATGATGTGGATCATGCTGAACCCATTCTCTCCGAAGCCCTTAAAATAAGGGAAAAAGAATTAGGGAAATACCACCCCAACTATGCCCAAAGCACTAGAAAAATGGCAGTATTGAACTGGCACAGGAAAAATTATGTGGAAACCGAAAATTATTATAAAAAGACCTTCGATAACTATTTTCATCAGATAGAGAACTATTTCCCCACCTTGAGTGAGGCCGAAAAAGCTAAATTCTACAACACCAAACTAAAACCCACCTTTGAGGAATTCAATTCCTATTCGGTAACCAGAAGCGCTCAGAATCCTGATCTGATCAGTAAAATGTACAATTACCAGCTGGCGACCAAAGCCCTGATCATGTATGCCACCAGTAAGGTGCGGGAGAGTATCATTAACAGTGGTGATTCCGCCCTTATCCAAAAATACAATCAATGGTTGTCAGAAAAGGAACAACTTTCCAAGTATTACTCCCTGACTCTGCAAGAACTGGAGGAAAGAAATATAAATTTAGAGCAGTCGGTGGCCCACGCCAATAAATTAGAGAAAGAATTAAGCGCGTCTTCTCAACAATTTGCCAGTACCTTCAGCAAGAAGAAAGTGGATTGGAAAGATGTTCGTAACCAATTGAAGCGGGGGGAAGCAGCGATAGAGGTGATTCGGTTTAGAAGATTTCTACCCGATTCCAGCGGATATTTTAGTGATGAGGTTTATTATGCAGCATTGATAGTGAAAAGCGACACCCGTGATCATCCGGAACTCGCTTTGATTGGAAATGGTAAAACCCTGGAAACCCGTTACCTGGCTAATTACCGAAATGCCATTAGGTTCAAGATAAAAGAACAATTCTCTTATAAATTCTACTGGGAACCTATTGGAGAAAAATTAGAAGGCATCAATAAGATCTACTTCTCTCCGGATGGAGTTTATAATCAGATCAGTATAGCTACCTTCCATAATCCTGCTACAGGCAATTACCTGGTAGACGAAATAACCATTCAATTGTTGAGCAATACCAAAGACCTGGTAGCCTATAATACCCCCAACCAGGGGAGCGGACAAACCATCTTGATGGGGTTTCCCAATTATAACAAAGGCGTAGACAAAAACGCCTTTAAGAAAGAGGATGATAAGGAAAAAGAAACAAGGGGAACCAGAGGAACCCGGGGTATGACCCGAGGCAGTGGTTTATCCCGGGGTATGAGGGGTGGAAACCTTAGTCGGGGATTGCGGGGTGGTCTGCAACGACTTATGCGTGATGGAGAATCCATTTCCATGTTACCCGGTACCAAAAGAGAAATAGAGTATCTTGCTGAACTTTATTCGTCAAGAAATGAAAAGTTTGATACCCTTTTATTGGATAATGCAGCAGAAGAGACCATCAAAGCCATTAAAAATCCACAAACCCTTCATATTGCCACCCATGGATTCTTTATTGAAGATGTGGAACCGGCAGAAGGGGAAGAAGAGGAAACTACTTATATAGAAAATCCTTTGCTGAGGTCAGGGCTTATCCTGGCAGGCGCCAACAAATTGTTGACTTCTGCTCCAGCGCTGGAAGGGGAAGAAGATGGAATTCTCACCGCTTATGAAGCCATGAACTTATACCTGGACCAGACCCAATTGGTAGTTTTATCTGCCTGTGAAACAGGTTTGGGAGAAGTGACCAATGGTGAAGGAGTATACGGTTTGCAAAGGGCATTTTTGATAGCCGGAGCCAAATCAATCATCATGAGTATGTGGAGTGTGGATGATGATGCCACCCAAGAGCTAATGAATTTATTCTATGAAGATTGGTTAAGGACAGGAGAAAAACTGGATGCCTTCCGACGAGCTCAACAAAAACTAAAGAAAAAGTATAAAGATCCGTTCTATTGGGGAGCTTTTGTCATGATCGGTACGTAATTAATCCTAACAAAAAAATGTAAAAGCCGGATATCATTGTCCGGCTTTTTTTATTGAACTTATTTAAAGATGTAGAGTTAACTACCCAGATCTGAACAAATGAATTAAATTGGAAAACCATTCAAGAAATGAATTCCAATGAACAACTTCCAGGTATTTATTCATTTATCCATCAGCCGAAGCAGTTTGGCCAATGCCAGCAAGATCAGCCTTATTGTTGGATTGCTTTTGAATTTAATCAATCAAGGTGATCAACTGTTGGAGAACGCTCAAATCGATTACCTTAAGTTTTTTTTAACTTTTTTGGTGCCATTTCTGGTTTCTACCTATGCCAGCACCACTACCAAATT
>JAPUIM010000142.1 GCA_027297025.1 Bacteroidota bacterium
TTGGCACAGGGCCCAAAAACTTCCTCATTTTTCTCCTTGCTCCATTTTGGATTGTATAATTTATGGGCGGCGTTAAAATGTTCTTTCCTGCTGACAAATACCATGGTCATCTTCAATAACAGACTGCAAATATACAAAAACCTATTGTTTGAAAAATCGATCTGAGGATGAGCCCATAAAATTTGAAAATAGTAAATTGCCCACTTTAAATTAAATAAAATGATTATTGTTACTGGTGCGGCTGGATTTATAGGAAGTTGTTTAATATCCCGGCTCAACGAAGCCAATTTTAATGCGATCATAGCCGTTGATAAATTTGACAACGCCATTAAAAATAAAAATCTTGAAGGAAAAAAGTTACTGGAGAAAGTTGATAGAGATCTATTTGTGCAATGGCTGGATAATAACTATAAGGAAGTTGATTTCATTTTTCATTTAGGAGCTCGTACGGATACCACAGAATTTGATTTTGCCTTGTTGGAACGACTCAATACCAATTACTCCAAACAGGTTTGGCAACAATGTGTTAAATATCAAATACCATTGGTTTACGCTTCATCTGCCGCTACCTACGGATTGGGAGAAAATGGGTATGACGATGATGAAACAATTATCCCTCAGTTAATACCCCTGAACCCCTATGGCATATCCAAAAACGAATTTGATAAATGGGTGTTGGAGCAGGAACAAAAACCTTTTTTCTGGGCAGGTTTGAAATTTTTTAATGTATATGGGCCCAACGAATATCACAAGGACCGAATGGCATCCGTAATTTGGCATGCCTTCAATCAGATTAGTAATAATGGGAAAATGAAATTATTTCGATCACATCATCAGGATTATAAGGATGGTGAGCAAAAAAGGGATTTTATATATGTCAAAGACGCTATTGAAGTGTGCTACTTTTTGATGCATCACCGTAAGGATTCAGGTATTTATAATCTGGGGACTGGGAAAGCCAGGACCTTTTTGGATCTGACCCGGGCAACTTTTCAAGCCCTGGATGCAGCTGAAATTATTGAATTTATTGATACTCCTGTGGATATCCGGGAGCAATACCAGTATTTCACTCAAGCCAATATGGATAAATTGAGACTATTTGGTTATGAAAAACCGTTTTGGTCTTTAGAAACAGGGATTAGGGATTACGTTCAAAATTATCTGATCGAGAGTAAATACTTGTAACTTCTTATCCCTGTTAATAGAGAATCATTTTAAAGGTTTCCGTACCCATAGCCGTCTGCAAACGAATATAATACAATCCATCTTTTTGGCTACTTCTTTCCCACTGCCACAAATGTTCCCCTGGAGATCGAATTCCCAAATCCAATTGCTCCACCACCGCAGTAAGTTGGTCATAAATAGTTATTTGTACCGCAGTAGTTCCCGGCAAGTTAAATTGGATATTGGCTTGTTGACGTACAGGGTTGGGAAATACCTGAAGAGCCAATCGATTGGCCAAGAGGTCCTCTTTAAATCCCAAAATCACATCCGATTGGATGGCTAGATTATCAATAGCCCAACCCCAACCATTGGTGAAACGATCGGAGAATAATCTGAACCTAAAAAATACTGTATCGCCAGGATCGAAGGTTTGGAGCAGGTCCACGTTGTGTTCAAAGAATACTTCCTTGATACCATTCCCTTCGGCGCTATAAATTTCTATCCAATCGGCATCTTTGGAGGCATCATAACCAGGTGCAATGGGTATCCAATCAATCCCTTGTTTAGAACCCTCCACAATGACAAAGTCAAGGAAGTCCTGTTCGCCAAAAGCGGTTCCCGGCAATCCACTTTCAATAATGGCCACATCCTGGTATCTGAAGGTAGCATTTTCTGAGGCAATTAGTATGGGCCGTTTAAGTTGATAGGTCAAATCAGATAGATCAGGGTAAGGGTGTTCGGTATGAATGGCCGGGCTTTCAAATCCATCATTCACTTCTACGGAGAATCCGTTGCCAAAAAATTCACCGGTATCAATTGCAAATTCATTGTAATAAGTGCTCACTAAGTCTCTTACTTTAAAGAATTCAATGGTTTGGGTATTTGACGTAAAAGATTCCCCCTCGGAAAATCCAATTAATTGAATCTTTTTGGGACCTTCATTTTGGAGATCAATTGTTAATTCCAACTCACCGGTTTCTAATTGTCCTATTGATTTAACAACTTTATCATTAATAAAAACATGTAATGAATCATACTGTGACAGCAGATTGGATTGTATTAGCAACTGACCGGTAACAAGCAAACCGGTGCTGTTGACAACAGGTGCTGCAATGATTTCAGGTATTTTCAAGGTCCATATTCCTCTTCCATGCGTAGCCAACACCACCTGGTTGTCAACTACTTTCATGTCCCATACAGATACCGCGGGCAGTCCATTATTCGCCAGCGACCAGGTAACCCCGTTATCCTTAGATTCTACTATACCAATTTCAGTACCTACCCAAATTGTTTCAGTATCATGGGGCAATACCAATAGACAATACACTGCGACATCGGGGAAACCATAGTCGCTCATTGTACCAGCCCCAAAACCTGAAATGTCCTCCCAACTTTCACCAAGATCGCGGGTCCTCAGTATCTTTGGCCTTTGAGCAAAAGAAAATAAAACGTAAGCGGTAGATTCCTCTTTCGGATGAGTGGCCAAACCACTAATATTACCCAAAGGTACCAAATCAAATTTTTTAGTGGATTTAAACTTTTGGCCGCGATCAGTAGACAGGTGAATCCTATTGCCATCGGTCATAGAACCTCCCGCCCAAACAATTTTGCTATTAGCCAATGAGACCTTTATATCCAAAGTGGAACTCAACGTCCACCTATTGTTAATAGGGGTCAATTCCCATTCCCCTCCAAAATCATCGGATCTCCATACTCCTGAAGTCCCTACTGCAAATAAAAGATCTGGCCGTCGTTTAGAGTTGTCCAATTTGGAAATAAAAGGTGCCAATCCGGTTCCCACATCAGTCAAACCTTGTGTTGCGTCACCCCATGTCTTTCCTCCATCCAATGATCTGGAAAAGGAATTGAATTGCGAGCTGCCAATTATCTTGTTTAGATCTTGCTTATTCCATACAGCGTCAAAACCATCACCTCCAAACACCACTTTGTACTTTGTATACAATGTCGCTGATTTTCCTTCGGGTGAGATCACCGTACTATTGTCCTGAAGTCCTCCAATGTACCTATTTGCACCCGGCCTTTTGTCAACGCCATAAAACTGGCTGGTGTTAAAACCCTTACCGACAAAACTCCATTCTCCTTGGTTGAATCCCGGATCAATGGATGTATTGGATACAAAAACACCCCCATCATTAGCATTGAGAATTTTAAAGGTTCCCGAATCTTCATC
>JAPUIM010000143.1 GCA_027297025.1 Bacteroidota bacterium
ATCCACACTCTGGAACTTTTCACGAGAAGCGAAATGCGGGTAAAAGGCCTTTCCTGCTCAGAGTCATCTGCAAGAAACTCTTAGGAAGGAAAGGCCTTAAAATGGGCAGTTTAAGGTCATACCCGGGACTAGAGTTTACTACCGTCGCAGCAATGAGCTACTCTGGGTACCATAAAATTTTTCATAATTACCTCCTTTGTTTAGAATTTAATTAACTCTGTTCTACGAATTTTTCCGGATCTGCATCGAACAGCTTAGTACAGCTTCCGCAACATGTGTAAAATTTTTGATCTTGATAGGAAACCCGGGGGCTGTTCTCAGTAACCCTGAACACCACCCGGCTCACCAAACATTTGGTCAAATCACCAATTTTTGCATGAGCCTGGGACTTCACCTCACTTGGATCGTAATTCATAGCTCCACAGGATTTTTGACACATCGGTCCCATGATCGAAGAAATATCGTCTCCTTCCTTTATCTTGATCACTTGAGTTCTCTCTTTCTTAGTGACGGCATCAGCATCTGTAGTTTGGGCAAGACTGCTGTAGGCACCTAAGAGAAGGACCGCCACAATTACACCCAGAAATACAATAAAAGTTCTCATGTTCATTTTTATAAAGATTTGATTTACATATTTAATAAACATGAATTACCTCAAAAAATTCCGGTACACCTATAGTTTAAGGACGAGTGGTTATTTTTTAAAACCGAATAGCGTAATAATGTGTATAGAAATCAGGGATTTAGTCTAAGAACCTCCCCAGGATTTCCTTTAATACATCGATATCTTTATGTCCTACTAATTTTTGAGAGATAAATCCTTGTTCATCAATAAGGAAAACTGTAGGAGCCACTTTGGAGTTGAACTGAGCGATGTCTTTTTGGTTTTCCGGCAACAGTAAATCGTAATTTAGATTCAAGCCCCGGGCAATTTTGATCAAATTGGCGGAGGATTGTTTTGTAGTGGCATTGAGGCATACAGGAAAAATGGCCAATTCACTTTCCTCAAAATGATCCTTTAATTCGGCTACATCCATCAAAATTTCCAGACAGTTGGAATACTTAACATCAATGAACATCAAAGCAATTTTTTGGCCCCTAAAGTCCTCGATGGACCGTCTATCTCCTTGGGTCGACCGGAAGGAAATGGAGGGGCAAATCCAGTTATTAAAGAACATACCATCTTCCTTTCGCTCTTTGATGAAGATCTTCAAATTCTCTAATTCCGCAGTATTAAATCTATCAACCGAACAACCTATTACCACATTTTTGGTTAGATCAAAACTTTCATTTCCAATCAGATAGTCCCACAGGGTTTTGGTTTTGACCCCCATATTGGACAGGTTATTGAGAAAGGTTAGATTGCCTTGGTAATTGCGAACTGTACAGCAAGAACCATCCATACAGTCAAAATATTCTTCATCTGATAAAAATTGGTAGGATGAGACCAGTGCAATCAACAAAATTAATATTACTAATATTCCTTTTGGTTTCATTGATTAATCATTAACCAATCAAAATTGCGATTTTCAAAACTTTGAAACAAGTGAGTGAGGACCAATTGTGTTTTATAACTTCTCAATGGTGACAAAATGCAGCCGATCGGCACTATAAACAACCCGGTAGTAAATTAATACCATTCATCATGAATTGGTTTTTAGCCAGGCTAAAAAGGGATTAAATTCATAATTTTAAAGGTATGGCTTCCTGGGGAAAAAATATTATACGGTTAGTTGGGGTGCCCTTTTTCACTTTTCTATTATTTGTTTTTCAAAGCACCGACCCTATATACTATAAATACGAATTGTTGTGGAGTTTTTTCATGGCGCTGTTTCTATGGGAGGGAAACCGACTGATTGGTAATGGACTTAACAAATATTTCTCCTGGAGAGGGAATGTAAGTGCCCGGATAGTAGTGCAAATAACCGTAAGCTTGATATTCACACTGTGGCTTACCTTCGTCTCCGACAAATTGCTTTACGCTTTTATTTATGAAGGCCAATTCAGTTTTCTTGCTTTTAAAAGTGACCTGTTTTTCTTTTCTATAATTTCTATTTTGTACACCGCCATAAATTCCGGTGAACATTTTTTCAAGCAATGGCGGCAATCATTGGTACAAACGGAAGAGTTAAAGCGGGAAAACTTGATCGCACAATACGAAACTTTAAAAAGTCAGGTCAACCCCCATTTTCTTTTTAATAGCATCAACACCTTGATTGGGTTGATTCAAGAAGATAAACAGCTGGCAGTTGAATATGGACACCACTTTGCCCAGGTGTATCGCTACATCCTGGAAAAAAGTAAAAAGGAACTGGTACTATTAAAAGAAGAACTGGAAATTATAGAAACCCATGCGATATTACTAAAAGCAAGGTTCGGGGAGCATCTGGTTTTAAAGGTGGATGTACCAGATCAAAAGGGTTACATTCCTCCTTTGACTTTGCAAATGTTGTTGGAAAATGCCATCAAACATAATGTGATCAGCAAGAAACATCCGCTTATTATAGATATAAGGCAAAAAAATGGGACTTTAATAATTTCAAATAATGTTTTGAGAAAAAATCAAGTTGAAAACTCAACTGGTATCGGGTTGAAAAATATTCAAAACCGTTATCAGTATTTGTCCAAAGAGCATATGGTAAAAATCAAAGAAACCAAAAACCAATTTATTGTTGAACTACCTTTGCTAGATCAAGAGAATCCATGAAAATACTCATCATCGAAGATGAGATAGCGGCAGCTAATAGATTAAAACGCATGCTGTTATCTTATGATGACAATATCGAACTATTGGAAGTAATCGATAGTGTATTGGAATCAGTGAATTATCTATGCAGTCATCCGCCCCCAGATCTTATTTTGATGGATATACAACTTTCCGATGGTACTTGCTTCGAGATATTTGAACAGATTGAACTGCATTGCCCAATCATATTTGCCACGGCCTATGATGAGTATGCGCTGCAAGCTTTTAAAGTAAATAGTGTGGATTACCTTTTAAAACCGATACATCAAAAAGATCTGGATGAAAGCTTGGCGAAATTTGAAAAATTTAAATATCAAACAAATGGGGAGAATTATAGATCTCTCACCCAGAATATCAACTTAAAGAAGGGATATAAATTCCGGTTTTTAGTTAAAGTTGGTGGTTGTTTTCAATCGGTAGAAACGCAAGATATTGCTTACTTCTTTTCTGAGGATAAATTGACCTATTTAGTTTCTAACCAAGGAAAAAAATACATCGTGGAATTTTCCCTGGAGGAGCTCACTAACAGATTGGATCCAGTCAAATTTTTCAAGATAAGCCGGCAGTTTATGGTTTCCCACCCTTCAATTAACAACATCCACCCATTTTTTAACAACCGTTTAAAGTTGGAGTTAGTCCCGGA
>JAPUIM010000144.1 GCA_027297025.1 Bacteroidota bacterium
ACAATGGGACAATTTTTCTTTCCGATATTTTTATCATACCAGTGCCAGGCCTCTTCATTGATAGGCTCACCCACGGTTCCCAATACCCGTAGTGAGGATAAATCATGTTTTTCTACAAAGCTTAAATCTGCTTGCTGCAAAGCTCTGATAGCGGTAGGCGCCGTATAAAAAATGTTCACCTTGTGTTTGGCCACAACTTCCCAAAACCTACCCATATCCGGGTAAGAGGGAACACCTTCAAACATCAAGGTGATGGCCCCGGCCGAAAGGGGAGCATACACAATATAAGAATGACCAGTGATCCATCCCACATCGGCGGTACACCAGTAAATTTCTCCATCTTGATATTGGAAAGCATTTCGAAAGGTATAATTGGTATATACCATATATCCTCCGCAAGTGTGTACCATTCCTTTGGGCTTACCGGTTGATCCAGATGTATAAAGGATAAACAATATATCTTCAGCATCCATGGTTTCAGCCTCGCACTGATCACTAGTACTGGCAATTTCATCATGCCACCAAACATCCCTGCCAGATTGCATCTGTACATCCTCACCGGTCCTTTTCAAAACGATCACTTTTTCCACTGTGGAACAAGACTCCAAGGCTTCGTCGATAATGGGCTTTAATCCAATGGTCTTTGCCCCTCGATATCCCCCGTCGGTGGTCAATACCATTTTACAACTGGCATCATTAATCCGGTCGGACACTGAAGTAGCTGAAAATCCTGCAAATACCACTGAATGGACAGCTCCGATACGGGCACATCCCAAAACCGCAATGGCCAATTCCGGCACCATGGGCATATAGATACATACCCTATCTCCTTTTTTTATGCCATTATTCTTTAGAACATTGGCAAACTGACAAACCTTTTGATATAACTCTCTGTAGGTAAGGGTTATACTAGATTCGCTAGGATCATTTGGTTCCCAAATGATAGCGGTTTGTTCACCCCTGGCTTCCAAATGTCGATCTAAACAATTCTCCGTTATATTTAATTTTCCATTAATAAACCACTTTACTTCAGGTTTATCAAAATCCCATTCCAATACCTTATCCCACTGCTTCCGCCAAACAAAATCCTTGGCCAGTTGACCCCAAAAGTCTTCGGGGTTTTCAACACTGTGGTTGTATGCCGATTGGTAGTCAGCAAAGGTTTTAATGTTGTACATAGTATTAGTTTCCAATTTATATCTATTTATGCAAACGCTTAATATCGTACTGAATATACGTGTAGGGGTGTATTATTCAAAGGAAATTGACAATAATGATCGCTAATAAATTAATTATAATATATTTGCAATCGTTTAGCATTTTGATGGTCAATGAGGATAATTATTGCCGGTGCCGGAGATGTGGGATTTCACCTGGCTAAGCTGCTCTCCAATGAAAATCAGGACATCATTCTCATAGATACTGACGAGGAAAAACTTAAGTATGTCACAAGTCATCTGGATGTTGCCACTATCAAGGGCAATTCCACCTCAATCAAGGTCTTAGAAGAAGCAAATGTGTCCAAATCGGACCTGTTGATTTCTGCTACATCTTCCGAAGATACAAATCTGGCCACCGCGATGATCGCCAAACATATGGGGGCAAAAAAAACCATCGCCCGCATTAGCAATATTGAATTTCTACTTAATAAGGACAAGCTCGATCACAAGCAGTTGGGTATTGACGAATTAATTTCGCCGGCATCGTTGGTGGCACGTGAAATAAAACGGCTGCTCCGGCAAGCTGCTCTAACCGATACCTTTGAATTTGACAATGGGTTGCTTTCCTTGGTGGGTATAAGTATAGATGAAAACTCAAAATTGAGAAATAAAACCATAGCCGATGTAGCACATCTTAACCCGGAAAATAATTACCTCACAGTTGCCATTTTGCGCCACCATGAAACCATTATTCCAAGAGGTGAAACCCGGTTTCAGTTGAACGATCATGCCTATTTCATAGCCCAACCCGACGGTGTAAATCGAGTGATGGACCTGGCTGGCAAACGTCAATTGGATATTAAAAACGTTATGATCCTGGGAGGAGGTAAGGTGGGCTACAATGCGGCTAGGAGATTAGGCAAAAAATATAAAATCAAACTAATAGAAAAGGACAAGGAACGCTGTATCGAATTGGCTGATCAGTTACGTGATTGCCTGATCATCAACGGTGACGGAACAGATGTTAAGTTCCTTCAAGAGGAAGGATTGAATGATATGGATGCTTTCATCGCAGTGACCGGGGACTCTGAAATCAATATCATAAGCAGTTTAGTGGCAAAAAACAATGGTGTTAAAAAATCTATCTCCCTGGTAGAGAACATGGATTATATTCACCTCTCCCAAGCAATCGGAGTGGATACCATGATCAATAAAAAACTCATAGCAGCTAATTTTATATTCCGGTACATCAGAAAAGGGGAAGTTTTGAGTATTGCCAGTATTCATGGTGTTAATGCGGAAATTCTGGAGTTTGAGGTAAAACCGGAATCTAAAATCAGCAAAAACCCTCTAAAAGATCTTGATTTTCCTCATCATGCCATTATTGGCGGGGTAATCCGCAAAGGCTCCGGCCACATCGTAATGGGGGATTTTCAATTCGAGCCCAAAGACAGGGTAGTGGTCCTAACCATGTTGGATGCCATCCGAAAGGTCGAGGCATTTTTCAAATGAGGTTTAATTTTAAGGTCATCTTTAACATCCTGGGTTTGCTATTAATGCTCAATGGCCTATTCATGTTATTGTGCCTTCCAGTCTCCTATTATTTCATTGATCACAATTGGACATCCTTAATTTCAAGTGGCTCAATTTCAATATTAACGGGATTTATTACCTGGTACCTCACTCGTAAATCTGAATCAAAAGAACTAAGGAAAAGAGATGGTTACTTGATCGTGACCCTGGGATGGATAACCATGTCGTTATTTGGTACATTGCCATATTTGATAAGTGGATCCATTCCACTGTTTACCGATGCATTTTTTGAGACCATTTCCGGATTCACCACTACCGGAGCTACCATACTCAATGAAATAGAACAAATGCCTCCCAGCATTTTATTCTGGAGAAGTCTTACCCAATGGATCGGGGGTATGGGGATCATTGTATTGGCGGTAGCCATCCTTCCCTTTTTGGGTATTGGTGGTATGCAGCTGTTTGTAGCTGAGGCCCCCGGATTTTCTCCGGACAAATTGCAGCCCAGGATTCGGGAAACCGCTAAAAGACTATGGCTCATCTATGTAGGTCTAACCGCTCTTGAAATCGTTTTATTAAAATTGGGCGGCATGAGTTACTTTGATGCCTTCAACCATGGGCTCACCACCATGGCCACCGGTGGATTTTCCACTAAACAAGAAAGTATCGCCTATTTTTCCTCTCCTTTTATCCAGTATATAATCATCGTGTTTATGTTTTTAGGCGGTACCAACTTCACCCTCATTTACTTTGGACTAAAGGGAAGATTTCTGTCCATTTGGAGAAATGAAGAATACCGGACCTATACATGGGGAATCATAATTACTTCGTTGATTGTGACAGTTGTAGTTTTTGGTGGATCAGGAGAGGACTTCGAAGAATCATTCAGGTACTCATTGTTCCAGGTGGTGTCAATTATCACTACTACCGGTTACGTTACTGCCGATTATACTTCCTGGGCCCCTTTTGCCACCGTACTATTTCTTGTGCTCATGTTCTTTGGAGCTTCTGCCGGCTCCACGTCCGGTGGTGTTAAAATTGTGAGACACCTCATTTTATTAAAAAACAGTTTTCTTGAGTTGAAACGCCAATTACATCCCTCCGGTATAATCCCTGTTAGACTAAATGGAAAAGCAATACCTCCGGATATTAACTTTAACATCCTTGCCTTTATCATGATCTACATCACCATTTTTGCTACAGGTTCGATTTTAATGGCCATGATGGGCGTAGAATTCGAAACCGCTATAGGAGCGGTGGCCGCCACTCTGGGTAATGTCGGACCGGGGATAGGAGATGTGGGACCCGCTTCGAATTATGCCGACATCCCATTAATTGGGAAATGGCTTCTGGCCTTTTTTATGCTGGTGGGTAGGCTCGAATTATTTACCGTACTAATATTATTCACTCCACATTACTGGCAAAAATAAATGTGGGAAATACTCGGGAGGTTGTTTTAAGCAAGCTCCCGTGTTCAAATCATTCATTAGTGTCTACGATTTGGATATGAATATTTTACTCAAATCTGCTGCCAATGGTGTGGCTATAAATATGGAAGAGTAGGTTCCAATCAAAATTCCCACCAAAAGAGCAAAGGAGAATCCTCTCAATACCTCTCCACCAAAGATCAGCAATACCACCACCACCAACAGAGTGGTCAGGGAAGTGATTAAAGTCCTATTCATAGTATGATTGATAGAGAGGTTAAATGTGTCCATCATTTCCTTCTTTATATTTAGCCTTAAATTCTCTCGGATCCGGTCAAAAACGATCACGGTATCATTAATGGAATAACCTATAACGGTGAGCATAGCAGCGATAAACACCTGGTCTATTTCAAAGTTCTTAATGCCCAGGAAGCTGGAGAATGCAAATGCCGACAAAACAAATAAAGTATCATGCAATAAGGCAATTACCGCGCCCAATCCAAATTGCCACTTTCGGAACCTCACTAGTATATAGAGGAAAATTACTATCAGAGCCAAGATCACCGACTGGATGGAAGCATTTTTAATATCATCAGCGATGGTAGCTCCAACTTTTGATGATCCGGAAATGGTGAAGTTATCCTTTCCCATTTTAGAGTTGCTGGGAACAAAAGTCAATCCTGTAAGCTCCTCCAAACCTTTTATCATGGAGACCTCCACCTTCTGGTCGGCTTCCGCCGATTCGTCATCTACCAAGTAGGCGGTGGTGACTTTTAGCACGTTATTGGCCCCATAGGTTTTAACCTCGGTACCTGCATTTTCGAAATAGGGCATGATGCCAGTTTTTAATTGTGAAGCCACTACCGGATCATTAAAGGTGACTATGTATGACCTACCTCCTTTGAAATCCACTCCTAGATTTAATCCGCCCTGGAGGATTATGGAGGAAATGCCCAGAACAATGAATACGCTGGAAAAAACGTAAGCAATTTTTCTCTTACCCATAAAATCAAAATTCAACTTGTTCATAAGACCCTTTGAGTATGGCGTAGCAAATGATAAACTGGATTGATCTCCCTTTTTTGACATCCATTCAACAACCACACGGGTAATGAAAATCGCGGAGAAAAATGAGCAGGCTATACCAATCATTAAAGTTATGGCGAAACCTTTCACCGGGCCTTGTCCCAAAGCATATAATATAAGACCGGTCAAAAAGGTGGTGACATTAGCATCTACGATGGAGCTATAGGCTTTTTTGTAACCCGCAGCTATAGCCCCCTTGAGGTTTACTCCGTTTCGCAATTCCTCTCGAATCCTCTCAAAGATCAATACATTGGCATCAATGGATATGCCGATAGTAAGCACAATTCCGGCAATGCCTGGCAATGTCAACGCAGCATTCCACTGGGCCAAAATGCCCAGGATAAAAAAGATATTAAACAGCAAAGCAAGATTGGCCACAATTCCTCCCTTGGAATAATAAGCCATCATGAATATCACCACTAAGGCAAATCCCGATATAATCGAGATGATACCCTGGGCCTGAGCTTCTCTACCCAAGGTAGGACCAATCACCGCTTCTTCAACAATTCTAGTTGGTGCCGGCAGCGCGCCAGCTTTGAGTACATTAGCCAGGTCTTTGGCTTCTTCTATAGTGAAATTGCCTGAGATCACTGAGCTACCATCAGGAATCTCATCTTGCACATTAGGTGCCGAGTATACGTAATTATCTAACAAAATGGCTATACGCCTTTGAATATTGGCACCGGTTAGCTTCTTCCATTTTTTGGCTCCGGTGGCATTCATCTTCATGTACACCGCTGGGCGAGCTGACTGATCCAGATCTTGACGAGCATTAGTAATCACATCACCTTCAAGAGGGGCTTTCCCGCCTCGCGAGGCTTTGATTGCGAACATTTCCAACAATTCTGTGCCATCATCCAGAACTTCTGCCTTATGGGCCCAATACAGTTTTAAAGTGGAAGGCAGCAGGGTCTTAATATCTTTGCGATTTAAGATCCTGTTGATCTTGCTGGTATCGTCCAAGTTATAAATCAAAAATCCATATTGGCTAAAAATTGGAGAAACATTGGCATTAGTCAAAGGGTCCAAAGATGAGGCAACAGATTGTACACCTTCCAACTGGGAAACCAGATCATTGGATGAAACTGTAGTGTCCAATGAATCAGTTGAAAGCTTATCAATTGATAATAAACTGGCCAAATCTTCTACAGCAGTTTCCTGTACACTATCGGAATCTGCTCCCGAGACCTTCAACAATTCCAGTTGCGCAGCTAAATTTTGTTCCTCTACCAATATATCATTGATACTCTGGAAGGTCTGATATATCTCCTGGGGTTGGTATACTTCCCAAAACTCCAATTTTGCCACCCCCTGCAGCAACTTCCGTACCCTTTCCTTATTCTCCACTCCGGGAAGTTCGATTTGAATTCTCCCGGTTCCTTTTAGCCTCTGTATATTGGGTTGAGAGGTGCCAAATCTATCAATTCTGGTGCGAAGAATAGTGAATGACCTATCAATGGCATCCTCAACTTCCGCTTCAATTAAATCCAGGACTTCTTCATCTGTTGAATTAAAACTAATCCGATCACGATTAGCCGCATTTGAAAATATGGGGCCTAAATTTGCATCGGGAGCTATCTCTTTAAATGATCTATAAAAAAGTGTGGTGAATGATTCCTGACTATTTCGTTGTAACTGACTGGCTTGTTTTAGTGCTTCCAGGAAATTGAGATCCTGATTGTTGCCACTTAGTCCTTTGATGATTTCAACTGGAGAAACTTCGAGGGTCACGTGCATGCCCCCTTGTAAATCCAACCCTAAGCTAAGTGCAGTCTCCTTTATTTCTTTATAAGTGTATTCAATACCCAATAGATGATACACGGGCTCTTTCCAGATAGAGTCCAGGTAATATTGTTTTTTGTTAAAACTCACATTGCCAACAGAATCAGTAGCAAATTGTGTGGCGTCTTTATTGATGCCCTTGATTACGAGGCTGAATGAAAGGTAATAGATACATAATAGGGTAACTATAACGGTCAATAATATTACTCCTCCTTTGTTACGCATGAGAAATTAAATTTTTAGATATGAATTGTAAACTAAATGTGATTAATGGGAGACCAACTTATACACTTGGTCAAATAAAGGATGAACCCCTTTCAGGGACCATTGGGAGAAATAATGCGTCTAAATAAAATCCTGAGGAATGATCGGTTTTCAGAGGAATT
>JAPUIM010000145.1 GCA_027297025.1 Bacteroidota bacterium
ATAAATTGTCTCATCGATATTCTTAAGTCCATCAATCTTGACAAATCAAAACTTAACCATAAAACCCTGTCATTTTTTAATGAACTGACACAAACGGAACTCAAGTTTTGATAATTACTTTTTTAGGAACAGGCACTTCTCAAGGTGTTCCAGTAATAGCATGCAATTGTGAAGTATGCAAATCTATTGATTTCCGGGATAAGCGTTTACGTACTTCAGTACATATAAACACTCAGGATACCAGTATTATCATCGATACCGGTCCTGACTTCAGGCAACAAGTGCTAAGAGAACGGATTGGAAAATTGGATGCGGTATTGTATACCCATGCACATAAAGATCATACCGCTGGCATGGATGATATCCGGGGTTTTAATTTCAAACAGAAAAGAGATATGCCTATTTATGGAAGGCTAGCAGTGCTGGACCAAATAAAAAAGGAGTTTGCCTACGTGTTTTCTGATCATAAATATCCTGGGATTCCTGCAATTACCCCTAATGTCATTGAAAACCGACCCTTCAAGATTAACCGTGTGGTGATTACCCCTATCGAAGTATTACATTACAAACTCACGGTGTTTGGTTTTAGAGTGGGGGATTTTACTTATATCACCGATGCTAAATATATTGATGAGGAAGAAAAGGAAAAAATCAAAGGATCTAAAGTGTTGGTGCTAAATGCTTTACAAATCAAACCACATATTTCCCATTTCAATCTGGAAGAAGCTGTAGCCATGGTTGAACAATTGAAACCTGATAAAGCCTATTTTGTGCATATAAGTCATAAGTTAGGTCTTCATAAAACCATTATAGAAAGCCTACCTCCTCATATTGAGCTGGCCTATGACGGTTTGAGACTTGAAATGTAGTTCAGGTACGGATGCAGAATAACTACTATTTACTTAAACAATTGTCGGACCAACTCAAAAGAAAGATCCTGGGATGGAAATTAATGAGCTGTTTTTCACAAAACAAAGATGAATTGGTGCTGGAGTTCGGAAAAGGTAATGACAGGTTTTATATCAATGCAGTTTTGCCTCAGGATCTAACATGTTTGGTCTTTCCCAGTCAATACCATCGTGCCCGAAAGAATTCCATTAATCTGTTTAGTGAAGCCCTCGGATTTACAGTGAACGATATACGACATTACCTCAATGAACGATGCTTTTCCCTGCAAATAGGTGAATACATGATATTATTTAAAATGTTTGGGAATAGGTCTAATTTGATTTTATATCATGGAGATCAATTTTTAACAATGTTCAAAAAGAACCTGAAAAAAGACCGGGACATTCAGCTTGATACACTTGATCGCCAATTAAATCAAACATTTCAAGAATTTTTGCAACAAGATTGTGATTACAAACCTTTATTTCCCACTTTCGGAAAGGTGGTGGAACACTATTTAAGAAATCATAACTATGGATCACTAAACCCTCAAAAACGTTGGGCATTATTGGAACTAGTGAGAGAGAATTTGGAAAATCCACATTTCTTCGGAATATACATCGACCAAAAGCCTGCCTTCTCTCTTATTGATTTTGAGAATAGCGTGGAATTGGGTGATCATCCTATTGAAGCCCTGAACGAGTTCTATTATTCCATTTCCAGAAATTTCCAACTGGAAAAAGAAAAACAGAAAGTGGTAAGTAGAATAAACCGAATGTTAAAAAGAAACCATAGTTATTTAGAAAAATCCGAGTTAAAGCTAAAAGAAATTGAACTCCGTCCTCAAAATAACCAGATCGCGGATATTATCATGGCCAACTTATCCAACATTCCCAACCGAGCGGAAAAAGTTGAACTTCTAAATTTTTATGAAGACCAATCAATTATTATCAAACTAAATAAAAAACTCAGTCCCCAAAAGAATGCTGAAACTTATTACCGAAAATCCAAGAACCATCAGATAGAAGTACAAAATCTAAAGAATAATCTGGCCAAGAAACAAACTGAAACCAAGGCACTGCAAAAATATGTAAAAGCAATTAGTGAAATAAAACAATTAAAAGATCTGAACAACTTTTTAAAAGCAAACAACCTGGTTTCGTCCACTGAGGTCAAAATAGTTTTACCTTTTAAGGAGTTTACCATTCAAGGGTTTTCGGTATGGGTGGGAAAAAACGCCCGTGATAATGATCGTTTATTGAAGGAATTTGCCTGGAAAGAAGACCTTTGGCTCCACGCCCGAGGAGTATCGGGATCACATGTCATTATAAAACACCAGGCTGGTAAAAATTATCCAATGCCGGTAAAACAAAAAGCAGCACAAATAGCAGCCTGGTTTTCTAAGGGTAAAACCGATTCCTTTTGCCCGGTTATCTACACGGCAAGAAAATTCGTTCGAAAACCTAAAGGCAGTGAGCCGGGAGTAGTAAAAGTAGAAAAAGAGCAAGTGCTGTTAGTTGAACCAGCACTTCCAGTTTAACAAGTTAAACCACCACACTTATTTTCAACATATTGGTATGTTTCTCCCAGTGAAGGGGCATACTTGCAGTAGTTATCCATACATCTCCCTTTTTTAGGTAACCATGTTCTTTAAGAGTGGTCTCTATATCGGAGAAGGTTTCATCAGTAGATTTCTTATGTTCATAATAAATTACCTTTACACCCCATACCAGGTTGAGAGTGTGGAGCAAACGTTTATTGGAAGTGAACACAAATACTCCCGCTCTAGGACGGTGGCCTGACAGCCGATATGCGGTGTATCCCGATTTGGTCATTCCCACGATAGCTTTGGCTCCGGTTCTGGTAGCTAATCGGCAGGCAGTTGCCACCAGGTCATCGTAGAGAAATAATACCGATCCTGGTTCAACTTCATGCTGTTTATTGTAAATACGGTCATATTTTTCCACATAGTCAATGGTCTTTGCCATGCTTTGCACCGATTGAATCGGGAATTTCCCAGCGGCAGTCTCTCCTGATAACATCAAGGCATCAGCCCCGTCCAACACCGCATTGGCCACGTCATTGGTCTCTGCACGTGTAGGTCGTGGGTTTTCCATCATACTTTCCAACATTTGGGTGGCGATGATCACCGGCTTATAAGCCATATTGCATTTGTATACAATTTCTTTTTGAATCAGGGGCACCCTTTCCATAGGGATCTCCACTCCAAGATCTCCTCGGGCCACCATCAGGCCATCGGCAGCATCGATGATCTCATCGATATGCTCGACTGCCTCTGGTTTTTCAATTTTGGCGATTACTTTGGTGAACTTGCCCTTTTGCTCGATATGTTTTTTTAAGGTATATATATCTTTGGCGGTTCGCACAAATGAAAGGGCTACCCAGCCAATATCCTGTTCCAACCCAAAATCAAGGTCTTCCACATCTTTATCGGTCAATGATGGAGCTGAGACATGAGTATCGGGTAAATTCATTCCTTTTCTGGATTTTAACAGACCTCCATGTACCACCTTGGTAAGAACATCGGCGCCTGAAATCCTTTGAACTTCCAATTCAATTTTCCCATCATCCATCAGAATAATATGTCCTTTTTTCACATCTTCTGCCAGAGAAAGGTAAGTGGTGCTTATTCGCTGTTCATCTCCAACAATTTTCTGAGTAGTTATGGTAAGTTCCTGGCCACTGTAAATTTCCACTCCCCCATTTTTCATCTGACGGGTCCTTATTTTGGGCCCTTGTAAGTCCTGCAATAAGCCTACGCTTACACCACTCTCCTCATTGAGTTCTTTAACAATGGCCAACACCTTTAAATGATCCTCATGGGAGCCATGGGAAAAATTAAGTCTGAACACATTGACTCCTGCCTTAACAAGAGCCTTCATTTGGGATTTATTATTTACCGCTGGTCCAACTGTGGCAACAATTTTTGTTTTTCTCCAATCACTCATATCTTAGAACACCAGATTCTCTTTGGATTTCAGTTTTGATACATCGATTTTAGTGAGGTATTGGATGATCTCTAAATTCTTCAGCTTTCCTTCTAATTCGGAAATATTAAAAGTGTCTCCCGATCCTTCCAACATTAGAAAATAATCGAAGTTCTTCAATTCTGGTAAAAGATAGGATTTTTTTAGTTCATCCCCATCTTCTGCTTTGTTTTTCAAGATCCTTAAACTGCTATTTTCAGTTTCAAAAAGAAAATTGGAGATAACCAATTTTTGCTGATTCAGATATTCCAAAATCAGATCAGTATTTTTTACAAGCCTAACCTTTAGCTGGTTATTGATTGACCAAATTAATTTATAATCTTTCACCGGAGAAATCATACCGATAAGATTAAAATTGTAGTCATAATCAACGATTAACTTATTCCTCTTCTTCATCCGAAATCGGTCATAACTAGTAAAAATGAAGGAATTCGCAAATTAAATAAGATTGGGAGATTGTTTGGCATTATTGCATATAATGTATTTCTTTGCAGAATATTTAACTAAATTTTTAGAAAATGTCGGAAATAGCACAAAAAGTTAAAGGTATAATTATTGATAAATTAGGTGTTGAGGAGTCTGAGGTTACTCCTGAAGCTAGTTTTACTAATGATTTGGGGGCAGATTCTCTTGATACAGTAGAACTTATCATGGAATTCGAAAAAGAATTCAATATTTCTATTCCTGATGACCAAGCCGAGAATATCGCCACTGTAGGCCAAGCCATTTCATACCTAGAAGAAAACGTTAAATAAATCCCTTTATCCGGCACCAAAATTCATTTATGAATTTAAAAAGAGTAGTAGTTACAGGATTAGGTGCTCTTACTCCTTTAGGAAATACTATTACTCAATATTGGGTGGGATTATCTAATGGGGTCAGTGGGGCTGCCCTTATTACTCGATTTAATGCCGAGAAATTCCGAACTAGATTTGCCTGTGAGGTAAAGAATTATGACCCCTTGGACCATTTCGATCGCAAAGAAGGCAGAAAAATGGATCCCTTTACCCAATTTGCACTGGTGGTTTGTGACGAAGCCATTAAAGATGCTAATCTCAACCTAGATAAAATCAATCCTGAAAGAGTAGGTGTGATTTGGGGATCAGGCATTGG
>JAPUIM010000146.1 GCA_027297025.1 Bacteroidota bacterium
CGACCCTAGCCCCAGGGCTTTTAGCGGGGGTATTTACGATGAAGGACGCAGGGGTTGGTTATATCCATTATCACGGAATATCAAAGCTCAAAAGGCGCTTATAAATGCTGTTTGGAACAAATACCATATTGAAGCCATCGGCAACACCATTTCCACCTGGATCAATGGTATACAATGCACTAAATTGGTTGATGATATGACCTCTGAAGGATTTATCGGGTTGCAAGTGCATAGTATCAATGATCCAGATTTGGTAGGCCGAGAGGTCAAGTGGCGAAATATCAAAATATTAACCAATAACTTAGAAGGCAACCGCTGGGTTCAGGACCCCAAGGTTCCCCAGATTAGCTATTTGGTAAACCAATTAACCGATTATGAAAAAAGGTTAGGATGGAGGCTTTTGTGGGACGGAAAAACTTCAGCGGGATGGAGAGGCGCCAAATTAGATGGATTTCCCGATAAAGGCTGGGAGATCAAAGATGGAGTGCTGACTATCTTAGGTTCTGAAGGAAAAGAAGCAGCAGGTCCTGGTGATATTATCACTACCTATCAATTTGGTGAATTCGAGTTAGAATTAGAATTCAAAATTACAAAGGGTGCGAACAGCGGCATCAAATATTTCGTCGATCCGGAATTAAACAAGGGACCGGGTTCAGCTATAGGATGTGAATACCAGATACTGGATGATGATAATCATCCTGATGCAAAAGAGGGGGTAAATGGAAATAGAACAATAGGTTCATTATATGACCTAATCAGCGCCGAAAATTTATCAGTTCCCGGGCGGGCAAAACAATTTAAAGGCATTGATCAGTGGAACCATGCCCGGGTGGTGGTAAAAGGAAATCAGGTGGAACATTGGCTGAACCAGGAAAAAGTGGTAGAATATGACCGCCAATCGCAAATGTTCAGGGCTTTAGTGGCTTACAGCAAGTATAGCAAATGGCCTGGATTTGGCCAATGGCCTCAAGGACATATTTTACTCCAGGATCACGGTAGTACCGTACATTTCCGAAGTATTAAAATTAGAGAGTATTAAAAGTTTGTTTATCAGATATATAGATTCAATGATTGAAAGTGTTACTTGATTTATCAGTATCAAAATGAAAGCGAATCCAACCCGAAGGGAATTTATCAAAAAATCTGCAATAGGCGCCACTGGAATCAGTTGGGCACTAACCGCACCGGTAACAAGTTATGCTAATATAATTGGCGCCAATGACCGCATTCAGGTAGGAGTAGTAGGAATAAATAGCAGGGGAGCGGCTTTGGCCGGTTCCTTATTAAAAACCAATAAAGCCCAGGTATCATTCCTCTGTGATGTGGATTCCAGAGTGCTGGAAAAAGTAAGAGTACAAGTCAACAAACATTCCACCGGCAAATTGAAGGAATTTAGTGATTACAGAAAATTATTGGAAGAAAAGGATCTCGATGCAGTAGTGATTGCTACTCCTGACCATTGGCACGCTCCTATGGGCATTATGGGGGCCATAGCTGGCAAACATGTTTATTTGGAAAAACCCTGTAGCCATAATCCCCGGGAAGGGGAACTTTTAATTCAAGCCCAACAAAAGTATGGAATCTTGATACAAATGGGTAACCAACAGCGTTCAGCGCCCACTTCAATTCAAGCCATGCAGGACATCAATGATGGATTTATCGGAAAAGTGTATTTCGGCAAAGCTTGGTATTCCAATGATCGTAAATCCATCGGTTATGGTAAAGTAGTTCCTATGCCCGATTGGTTGGATTGGGAATTGTGGCAGGGACCGGCTCCTCGCAGACCTTATAAAGACAATCTGGTGCACTATAATTGGCATTGGTTTTGGAATTGGGGTACCGGAGAGATCAACAACAACGGGGCCCATGAACTGGATATCTGTAGATGGGCTTTGGGAGTGGAGTTTCCCACCAAGGTAATTTCCAGCGGGGGCAGGTATCATTTTAAAGATGATTGGGAATTCTATGATACCCAGCTGGCCAGTTTTGAATTTGACCAGGGAAAAATGATCTCCTGGGAGGGAAGAAGTTGCAATTCGTTTTCACACTACGATCGTGGCAGAGGAGCTACCATTCATGGTACTAAAGGGACGATCTTACTGGATAGAAATGGTTACACCGCCTATAATATGGATGGAGAAGTAATAAAAGAGTTGAAGGAGAAAGAAGAAAGTGGTACCACCGACATAGTTGGCGCCGGACCTTTGGTGGACAAACATATGGATAATTTTTTGTCAGGTATTAAAGATGGAGTGGCACTTAACGCCCCCATCGATGAAGGCCATAAAAGTGTACTACTATGTCATTTGGGCAATATTGCCCAGGTCCATGGAGGTATGATCAATACCAATAAAAAGGATGGCTCGATCATTGATCATCAACCCGCTCAGGAAATGTGGAGCAGGGAATATGAAAAGGGTTGGGAACCCAAAGTTTGAACTGAAATCAAGGATTTATTAATCTGCAAAAAATCAAGAAGAAAGTTCTTGGGAATGGATAAATGAGATGGAAAACAACCAATAGTATATTAAAATAAGGACTATAATTTGTAAGCAATGATCAACATATTTTGAACAGTTTATTTGATGTAGAAGGTAAAGTAGCAGTAGTTACCGGAGGGTATGGAGTGCTGGGAGAAAGTATGGCCGATTGTCTGGCCAACCACGGAGCGAAAGTAGCCATACTGGGAAGAGATCAAAAAAAAGCAAAACAAACTGCTTTATCCCTGGCTGAAGGTGGGCTTAGTTGCATGGGTTTGAAAGCTGATGTTCTGGATCAATCCCAACTGTTTCAAGCTCGGGATAGGGTGCTGGAAGAATGGGGAAAGGTAGATATATTGATCAACGCTGCCGGGGGTAACATGCCGGGAGCTACCATTGGTGTAGATCAGACCATATTTGATTTAAATATTGAAGATTTCCGAAAAGTCACTCAACTTAATTTGGACGGTACGGTTCTTCCATCGCTGGTATTTGGCAAGTGTATGGCGGAACAGAATAGCGGCACCATTATCAATATTTCTTCCATGACCGTTCAGCGGGCGGTGACCAGGGTGGTGGGATATTCAGCAGCCAAGGCCGCTATTGACAATTTCACCAGATGGTTGGCTATAGAAATGGCTAAAAAATTTGGAGAAGGTGTTCGGGTGAATGCCATTGCACCGGGCTTTTTCATTACCGGTCAGAACAAGGATTTACTTACAAATCCTGATGGCTCACTAACTTCCCGCGGGAATGATATTATCAGAAATACTCCCATGGGTAGGTTTGGGGAACC
>JAPUIM010000147.1 GCA_027297025.1 Bacteroidota bacterium
TGATGCAGGCATGGGATTGTATCTAACCGGTGATGGGAAAGGTAATTTCACCCCTGTCCCTTTAGTAGAAAGCGGGTTTTTTGCACCTCATAATGCAAAAGACATGAAAATGATCCAACTGGGTGGAGGTCAGAATAAACAATCGGTAGTGTTGGTAGCTAATAATCAGGACTGGATGCAGGCCATTCGCTGCGATCCTAGTGTTTTACAAAACTCCGAGGAGCTAATCTCGTTGAAATGAACTTGTTGAAATTCATGCGGATTATAGTTGTAGCATCGCTGGCAATACCTATGGTCCAGAGCTGTGGCCCCCATGCTTCCACCAAAGAAGGTACCCTTTTCACTTTGCTAACTCCAAAACATACCGGGATAAATTTTAAAAATACCATTGTAGAGGATGAGCAACACAATCACCTGATCAATGACATGATTGTGGCCGGTGCTGGTGTAGCCATTGGGGACATTAACAACGACAGCCTTCCGGACATTTTTTTTGCGGGTAACCAGGTAGCGGATCGACTCTATTTGAACCAAGGTCAAATGCGGTTCCAGGACATTACCGAAGCAGCCGGTATTCATGGTGATGACCGCTGGTCTACTGGAGTTACTATGGCCGACATAAACAAAGATGGATTTATCGATATTTATGTGTGCCGTAGTGTCCAGGAAAACCCTCAACTTAGCCAGAATTTACTGTATATCAACAACGGGGACCTCACTTTTACGGAAAAAGCTGCGGCTTATGGCCTTTCGGACCGGGGATTTTCTATCCAGGCCACATTCTTTGATGCCGACCAGGATGGGCTGCTTGATATGTATCTGGTGAATCAACCACCAAGCTTAGGCAAGCGATCCGGAAAAGTACCTAAATACCTGAATGCCCAATCCATGATTTATTCAGATAGGTTTTATTGGAACAATGGGTCTGAGAAATTTGAGGATATGACCTTGGAAGCTGGATTACTCAACTTGGCCTACGGGCTATCTGCCTCTGTGGGAGATTTTAATGAAGACGGATGGCCTGATATATATGTAGCTAATGATTTTGACCGACCGGATCACCTTTATTTTAATCAAGGTGATGGGACATTTAAAAATGTTGCTAACCAGGCGCTAAAGCACATGTCTAGCTTTAGCATGGGGTCGGATGTGGCTGACTACAATAATGATGGCCTTTTAGACATTATGGTAGTAGATATGATGGCTGAAGATCATAAGAGTATTAAAACCAACATGGGTGGTATGAGCGTGGAGAGTTTCTGGAAGGTAGTAAACAGTGGTTGGCACTACCAATACATGTTCAATACCCTACAACGCAATAACGGTAACGGGACCTTCAGCGAACTGGCACAAATCGGTGGAGTGTCTAGTAGCGATTGGAGTTGGGGTCCTTTGTGGGCAGATTTTGACAATGATGGCTGGAAGGATTTGGTGATAACCAATGGAATTAAACGAAATCAGCGGCATAGTGATTTGAATCAAATAATAACTTCCAGATTGGACAGCCTGGAATATGTGGCCCACCAAGAGGGCAAGGAGTTAAGCGAGATCATCGATATCATGGAATTTGTGCAAATGGCCCCTGCCATTGAAGTACCTAACTATATCTTTCGAAACAAGGGAAACCTTAGGTTTGAGAAAGTGACAGAAGAATGGGGGCTGCAAGATCCCGGTTTTTCATTCGGTTCAGCCTATGCAGATTTGGACCTGGATGGTGACTTGGACCTGGTAATCAATAACATGGATGCCTACGCCTCAGTTTATCGCAACAATACCTCTGAAACAACAAAGAAAAATTTCATTAGGTTTAAATTATTGGAACAGCATGGTAACCCGGTAGTAGGGGCCAGTGTAAAGCTATATCGATCTGGTGAACTTTGGCAACTGGGTGTATTGGGCAACGCCCGGGGTTATATGTCAAAGAGTGAGGACTGGATTCATTTCGGATTGGGCTCTGCATCCAGTATTGATTCAATAATGGTGGTATGGCCGGGGGGCCAATATCAGGTTTTCCAGGACCTACCTGCAAATCAAACAATGATTATCATCCGTGGGGAGCATCTAAAAAATCCACCAAATAAAGAAACTAAGAAACCAAAGCTATTTACGGAGATTACCGAGCAACTTGGGCTCAGGCACAAACACAAAGAAAATAGTTACAATGATTATAAAAAGGAGCTGCT
This sequence comes from Bacteroidota bacterium, assembly GCA_027297025.1. Taxonomy (GTDB): domain Bacteria; phylum Bacteroidota; class Bacteroidia; order Cytophagales; family Cyclobacteriaceae; genus JAPUIM01. The sequence continues at coordinate 2,184 of JAPUIM010000147.1, forward strand.
GCTTCCTCACAAGATGTCAAACTTTGGTCCGGGATTGGCCATTGGTGACATAAATAAAGATGGATTGGAAGATTTTTTTGTTGGTGGGGCTGCTGGATTTCCCCCGGCATTGTACACTCAAAAGGCCAACAGATCATTTTTGGCCAGTCAAATAGACTTTTGGGAAGGTCAAAGTCGGTACGAAGATCTGGCAGCAGAATTTTTTGACTCGGATAATGATGGTGACTTGGATTTATACGTGGTTAGCGGAGGTAATGAATTCGATCATCAGGCATCAGAACTTCAGGATCGACTATATATAAATGATGGACGGGGAAATTTTTCAGTTGGCGCCGGTCTGCTACCCGAGCTATTGACCAGTGGCTCTTGCGTAGAACCATTTGATTACGATAAGGATGGAGACCTGGATTTGTTTGTTGGGGGGCGATTGGTTCCGGGTAAATACCCGCTACCTGCTACCAGCCATTTATTGGAAAACCGTCAAGGGACCTATCATGATGTAACTTCCCAAAATGCTCCCGGGTTACAACGTTTAGGCTTAGTGACTGCCGCTGAATGGACGGATTTTGATGGTGATGGATATAGTGACTTGGTGATAGTAGGTGAGTGGATGCCGGTTACTTTGTTTAAAAATATTGACGGCCAATTTTCCAATATCACCGAAAAAACTACTCTTATTAACAGTACTGGCTGGTACTACCAGGTTGTTGCCGAAGATTTTGATAACGATGGTGATGAAGATCTGGTTGTGGGTAATTTGGGGCTTAATTACAAGTATAAGGCTTCCAAGCAGGCGCCGTTCGAGATATACTATGATGACTTCGACGATAATGGCCATTTCGACATCGTGCTCAGTTACTATGAGCATGGGGAGACCTATCCGGTAAGGGGAAGGAGCTGCTCCAGCCAGCAGATACCTGGTATTTCCGATAAGTTCCCAACTTTTGAGGCATTTGGGGATGCAAATCTTAGGGACATTTATGGTGAAGGATTGGATCAGGCAGTACACTATCAGG
>JAPUIM010000148.1 GCA_027297025.1 Bacteroidota bacterium
CTTGATCGAGTCGGGAGTAGCTTGTGCCGATAAGAACTCGAATTCCCTTACAAATACCACAATCTGAGGATTAATGATATTGGGAGTGCAATTGTCATAATGGGTGATCCTTACGGTGAGCTGGTCATTGACCTTAAACTGAGTCAGTTTTATCTCTATTGCTGAGACGCGGGGATTGGAAAGCACCAACTCATCATTAACATAGATCTCCTGTATACAAAACTCGGTAACACTCCCGGCTAGTGGATTTTGAATGAACAAATTATTTCCCTGGTAGATGCCGCTTAGAATAATTTCTCCTGAAGGAGTTTGTGCAAACAGGTTCATGGTCAAAAGCCACAAGACCAGGGTCAATCTCGCATAATAAGATGCCCATTTAATGGCAAATGAATTGATGGTATGATTCTGGTATTTGATCACCGACATTTATTCAAATCTTAATGATTCGATTGGATCTAGGTTAGCCGCTTTTCGTGCAGGTATATAACCGGAAATTATCCCCACCACAAACCCCAACAGGAGACCTACTGCAATCCACAACCAGGGTACTACAAAAGTGCCAGCGCCTAAAATTTGAGAAACTACATTCCCCATGGCAATACCAAACAAAACTCCCGCCAAACCACCTATCTGGCAAATTACAATAGCCTCCACCAAAAATTGCTGTCGAATTTTCTGGGGAGTGGCTCCCAACGCCTTTCGAATGCCAATTTCCTGGGTGCGTTCCGTGACCGATACCAACATGATGTTCATCAGTGCAATTGATGCACCTAATAGAGTTATGAAACCTATGGAGAATCCTCCAATACGTAAATAACCGGTCATCTTATCCAGTCTTTGAGCTAAGGATTTACTCCTTACCACCTCAAAAGATGGAGGTTGACCTAATTTATCCCTTCTTATGATTCGCATCAAACCCACCGCTTCCCCCATGATATGCCCCATACTATTACCTTCGTTCAGGGAGACCTTTATTTGAAACCTCAATTCACGGTTTTGGGCTAATCTCCTGGCGTTTTCCAAGGGAATAAATATCGAACGATCTACTCCTCCCCTACTTATGCCCCCTTGTTCTTTTAAAACTCCAATTACCCTGAACTTGCTTCCCAACAAGCTAATCAATTGGTTGATGGGTTCGCTATTATTGAAGAGATGATCTTTTATTTCGTTTCCGATGATGATCACATCTGTACCATTTCTGATTTCCAAACCAGAGAAATTTCTCCCGTTTATTAGGTCATAATCTTGTACAACCAAATAATTCTGATCAACTCCGGTTATGGTTACATTGGGGTTGGTCTTTTTCGAACCCCATTTTATCTCGGCGGATCTTGTGAGATAGGAGAAAATAGTAATTTCATCTGCATAACCGAAACGTTGTTTGAACTGCGAGGCTTCTCCATACCTGATAGGGGGTTGGGCTTTTTCGATAACTCCTCTTCTCCTTCCCCTGCGATTTTCCTGTTTTGTCTTAATATCAAAAGTGTTTCCTCCAAGACTGGAAAAACTTTGATTGATGGAAGCTTTGATTCCATCTACCGCTGTTAATATTCCCACCAGAGAGGTGATCCCAATGGCCACTATCAGGGCAGTCAAAATGGTACGCAGCCAATTGGCCTGAATGGCGGTAAGGGCTTCCTTAATATTGAGTATCAAATCAATAGAGGCTTTCATCAGCTAATGGAATAACCCAAATTACTTTTTTTTTAAGTAAATAATTCATACCGTTATTTTTTATTTCTCGTTAATCTTAGAATATCACCTAAATTCTGAAATGAGGAAATTTTTTTTCACTGCCCTTTTATCCTTGCTCTTTCAGATAGGGTATGGAGCCTATATTTTAATACCAATGGATCAGGTGCAGTCCAACCATCTGAAAGCTTATGGTATTGCCTATTGGGTACTTCAAAATGATATAGAAGTAGACTGGCTGCTCAATTACCGGGGTGGAAGCTTCATGTTCAAATACTATCAGAAGTTTGAAAACGAACTGATTATCAGGGGAGTAAGTTATCAAGTGATCTCCGATGCTCAATCCAATCAGATAACTGCCCAAATTGCCAGCCCTTCATCCAATATGGACCTAATGAAGTTGGAGAAATATCCTAAAATTGCAGTATACTCACCAAAATCCAAACAACCCTGGGACGACGCGGTCACGCTGGCATTGGCTTATGCTGAGATACCATATGATGTAGTTTTTGATGATGAGGTGATGTTTGAAAAACTTCCCAAATACGATTGGCTTCACTTACATCATGAGGACTTTACCGGACAGTATGGCAAGTTTTATCGGTCTTTCCGGAACTATCCCTGGTATATCGAACAACAGCGGGAATACGAATCCTCGGCCCGTAAACATGGATTCAACAAGGTATCTCACCTGAAGCTGGCGGTGATTAACAAAATAAAGAACTTTGTGTTAGGAGGTGGATTTTTATTTGCCATGTGCTCGGCTACTGATACCTATGATATTGCCTTGGCAGCGGAAGGCGTGGACATTTGTGAAACCATGTTCGATGGAGACCCTGCTGATCCAACCGCTCAGGATAAACTGGATTTTGACAAAACTTTTGCCTTTGAGAACTTCAAGCTGGAGAGGGACCCTTATCAGTATGAATTTTCTAATATAGATAACCAGCCAGCAGAACGAGGCATGGGAGAGGAAAATGATTATTTTAAGTTATTCGAGTTCTCTGCCAAATGGGACCCCATCCCTACCATGCTGACCCAAAATCACGAGAAGATTATCAAAGGATTTATGGGTCAAACCACTGCCTTCAAAAAATCCTTGGTGAAACCGGATGTGGTAATTATGGGAGAATCCAAAGCCATTGATGAAGCCAAATATATTCATGGTGTGTTTGGTAAGGGTTTTTGGACTTTTTACGGTGGGCACGATCCCCAAGACTATCAACATATAGTAGGAGAAGAACCCACCGATCTGAACTTGCACCCCAATTCTCCGGGCTACAGATTGATCTTAAATAATATCCTGTTTCCTGCAGCCAGGAAAAAGAAGCAGAAGACTTGATTTTATATCTCAGTGCATTCTATCTCCTCTGACCTCCAACTGCCTCATGATCTCCGTTTCGATTTCCAATAGTTCTTTCCACCTTTTTTTCACCACCTCAGAAGGCATGTACTCTTTGGCCAGTTCTAAAAAATTTCTATAATGGCTCGCTTCGGACACCATGAGCTCCTGATAAAATTCCCTCAACTCGTGATCGTTAATGTTTTCGGAAAGGATTTTAAATCGCTCACAACTCCGGGCCTCGATCAAAGCATTGAGCAATAGCTTCTCCATCAACTGCTGCTCACGGCTGCCACCCTTGCGCAAGCGCTTATTCAATTCCACCACATAATGGTCGGTGCGTTGTTTGCCCAATTGATAACCCCGCTTACCCAGCTGGTGTAACACCCTTTGAAAATGCTCCCATTCTTCCGCCACCACGAGGGTCAGCATTTCCACCAATTTTTCTTTTTCTGGAAATTGCACGATCAGGGAGATACAAGAGGAAGCCGCCTTTTGCTCACAGTAGGCATGATCGATTAAGATCTCGTCCAGGTTTTTCTCTGCAATATTCACCCAGCGGGGATCAGTAGGTAGCTTAAGACCTAACATAAGTTTTAATTATAAAATTGCCAGTTCACTCCCAGATCGAATACCCTGTTCTGGGCTTGGTAAAAGGGTGTGGTCTGATAACCCTCCGCTTGCAAACCTTGCAGCAGGTTGGTAAATTTAATAAAAAACCTGGCTCTCAATATCTTGAAGTTGAAAAACAAGTCGACCAAGGCATAGTCCGGCAATCTAAAATCTTGCTGCAAATGGAACTGCTGCACCACCGGATCATAGGCCATTGCAAAATACCGTGACCTCCAATGTAGATCAAAGCCGGTTTGTACATGGATATTATCTCCAAACCAATCGCCTTCATAATAGATACTGCCGTTAATAAAAAGTTTAGGAATAGGAAAAACGTCTTTGGCTGTCCCAGATACTGTAGTGAAAATTAGATCCTGATCCACATGCATCACGCGGGCAAAGTTGAGATGGTAATTTATGCCAACTGAAATAATCTCAGCCGATCCGTCGACCTGCTCCGGTTCGGCTTCTAAATTAAAGAATATGTGATTGTCAATCCGACTTAGCGAAAGATGTGGTTGTAATAATAATTTCCAGAAATTGATATGTCCTTCAGCTCTTAAATATTCCATGATAGGCGAGTCAAATTGGTTGTGCCACTCATCATGGTTGCCAAAATAATCTTGTACCAAAAATGAAGGCTGGTACTTAACCTGACCAATTCTACCGGTCAGCCACTTTTGTCGTATGGATACTTCGGCTTTGTATTTGCCATCATCTAAAAACTCTCCTCTGGCACCTAAGATTATTCCTGGGATGATCCCAATTCTGGTATCGAATCCGATATAATTTTCAGTGAAAGTTTCTATCACCGGAAGGTAACGGGGGATCTGTCTAATATCTCGACGTTTGTAATACAGGTTATAGAATATTTTACCAATATCGCCTTTGATCCCCAATTCATTGCGTAGCTCGCGAAACCGCGAACGATCTCTGGTAGTATCTTCATCGATTAAAATTTGGTCCCAATAAGTAGAATCCTCATCGAGTTGAGTGTTATCAAAAGAAATCACTTGTTTGTTCTTATCGATAACATGGTATACCTGGATCAGGTTGGAGATATGTAGCTGATGATATAAATGATAGTTCTGACGTAAATCCTGGCTAGTGGCATTTTCCAGCCAATTCAGGGCATCACTATCGAATAACTGTTTATAAAATTTTTTTTGCTTTAAAGAATCCAAGGGCTCGGTGATAATTCCCCCTGATTCAAACACTTTATGAAACATTCGTGAAAAACTTGCCATGACCCGGTAGGTGGAATCTTTGGTTTTATATTGCGTATATAGATCATAGGAGCTGGATTCCACCAGCCGATCTCCCTTAAAGCGGGAGTCCACCTGCTTATCTATGTTCACTACTCTTATATCACCGCCAAAATTCCATTGGGAGTTGATGTTCCGACTGAAATCAATGTTCACAATCGACCTTCCCCCACCCCCAAAATTGATGAATAAGTCAATGAAGGGAGATTTGGTATCGTAATATCTGATCAGGTCATTCTCTTTATAATAGACGTTGTAAGCATTAAATCCGGAGGTGGCGCCAATCAAATGAGGAGGTATAGAAAAAATAGGTAAAGCGGCTGTACCTATTCCTCCCAAATCCTGGTATTTATTTTGCGTTTTGGACAAAAGGTCAAACTTATGATGGTTATTCAATATTGTATCCACGGAGCGATAACCTCCCTCATTGTACCGCAAGCTTTGTTTGTACAAATATTTAGTGGTTTTGGGACCGTAGACATTTCTGGTTGTATCGTCCAATATTTGCCCCTGAACGGTAAAGCCGAGCAATCCTGATACCAGTATAAAAATCCCTATTCTCAATTTCACGCCCAAAAATACTTAATACCGTTTAACCGTCATCTGATTTTTCAAGGATTCGAGTATCATGCTATCAAATACCTCACCATTTTTAAAAAAGACTGTTTTAATGGGAAAATAAAAAACTGGTAGGTCTTTCAGGAGAACATTGAGAACGGGATCCATCAACCGCACAGAATCTTTTTCAGTGGTGATAATAACCGGATCATGATGTTGGTTTTGGATATAAATTTTTTTCAACTTTTGAATATCGTTTAAGTTGAAATAATGGTGATCTCCATAGACTAGATTGGATAAAATTTGGTGATTTGCACCCAGATGTTTGACCCAGGGCTTGGTAGCAGCAATTCCAGATATCAGGATCAGCGATTGCTGATCCATCCAATGGTGTTCCGGGTTCAATGCCACCGGTGGTTGGTATTGTACTCTGGTATAAAAAACCGGTGTACCTGGTAAGGTATAAAATGAGATCTTATTTTTATAGGCTTCCATCTCTTGATCGGATATATCAGACGGGCATTTACTCACTATCACTATCTGGGCCCTGCCCGCTGCCGCCCTTGATTCCCTGAGTCTGCCTGCAGGTAATAAATGATCATTAAAAAAAGGTCGATTGTAATCAGTGAGCAAGATATTTATATCGGATTTCACTGATCGATGCTGGAACGCATCGTCCATCAAAATTATTTTAGTGTCAGGCCGTACACTCATCAATTCAGGGATAGCCAGGGCCCGGTCCTCTCCTACCGCCACTGTTTTATTGAATTTCAAATATATCTGAAAAGGTTCATCACCGATGGTGCGCGCACTGTCATTTTCATCAGCCAGCCGAAATCCCTGGGTTTTCCTTTTATAACCTCGACTCAACATGGCTACTTGGATATCATCTCCCAATAATCGGAGCAAGTATTCGATCATGGGGGTTTTGCCAGTTCCTCCCACCGATAAATTTCCCACAGTTATGATAAAAGGTGTAAATTCCAATGATCTCAAATAATCCCGGTCGTACAAAAAATTTCTACACCAGGTACCAAACCAATAAAGCAAGCTAAATGGATAAAGTATGGCTTTCAGAATGCCCATGGGAAGTGGCTGATATTTTATAAATTTGACGGAAACCTGACATATATTTACCGCTCAAATACGTTTAGGACATGGCAAAAATAAAAGAATTAATCAATTATTTAGAGCAAATAGCCCCGCCGTCTTACCAGGAAAGCTACGACAATGCGGGACTTATCACAGGAGATGCTGAGGCCGAGTTGTCAGCGGTATTGATCAGTTTGGATTGCACCGAAGAGATCATTGAAGAAGCGAAGCAAAAAAGAGCCAACCTGGTAATCGCCCATCACCCCATCATTTTTCGACCCCTTAAACGTATTACCGGCCAGGATTACGTGCAAAGAACAGTGATCCAAGCCATTAAAAATGATATTGCCATTTACGCTATCCACACCAATCTCGATAATATCAGCCAGGGGGTAAACGAAATGATCTGCAGTAAACTGGAACTAAAGAACCCGAAGATTTTGTTGCCCAAAAAGGACAATCTGGCCAAGTTGGTTACTTTCATTCCACAAGAAAATACGCTGCAAGTTTTAGAAGCGATACACCGGATGGGGGCTGGACAAATTGGGGAATACAACCAATGCAGCTTTCGGGTAACCGGTACCGGGGCCTTTAAACCCAGTGAAAAGGCAAATCCTCACATAGGAACCAGCGATCTCTTGGAAAATGTAACCGAAGACCGGGTGGAGGTGATTTTTCCCCGCCATCTCAAAAATCAGGTACTAAATGCCTTAAAAAAAGCCCATCCCTACGAAGAGGTTGCCTACTATCATCAGGAGGTTCAAAATACTGATCCCCAAACAGGAGCAGGCATGATTGGGAATTTGGAAAAGGAGTTGGATGAGCAAGATTTTTTAGATCACCTCAAAGATAAAATGGGATTAACTTGCATAAGGCATACCCGATTTTTGGGCGCCAAGGTAAAAAGAGTAGCGGTATGTGGAGGCGCCGGTAGTTTTTTATTGTCTCATGCCATTCAACATCAAGCCCAGGCATTTGTATCAGCTGATTTCAAGTACCATGAATTTTTCGATGCTGAAAATAAAATCGTAATAGCCGACATCGGCCATTATGAAAGTGAGGTGTTCACAAAAGAACTTATTCGCGGGTTATTAAATAAAAAATTCCCTAATATTGCACTCGATTTATCAGAACGCAATACAAATCCTGTTAATTATTACTTTTAATCTTAGATGGAAAAAACGGTTGCCCAAAAACTGGAAGCATTAACAAAACTTCAAAACATAGATTCCGAGTTAGACGAAATAAAGACAGTAAGAGGGGCTCTGCCTGAAGAGGTCTCTGATCTGGAAGATGAGATTATCGGATACGAAACCAGGGTCCAAAACTACAACCAAGACCTGGAAGATATCGACGAGCAAATAAGCTCCAATAAACAAAGTATCAAAGAAGCGGAAAAGCTCATCAAAAAATATGAAGAACAACAGATGAATGTCAGAAACAACCGCGAATATGATGCCATCACCAAGGAGTTGGAACTGCAACAACTGGAAATTCAGATCCTGGAAAAAAAGACTAATGAGTCCAAAGGCAAAATTGAAAGCAAAAACCAAGAAATAGAGGGAACCAAACAATTGCTTGAGGAAAGGACCAAAGACATGGAGAGCAAAAAGGATGAGTTGGATGGTCTCATCTCTGAAAGTGAAGAAGAAGAAAAACATTTACTGAGCAAAAGGGAGAAAGCATCCAAGGACATTGAGGAAAGGCTTTTATTGTCCTACAACAAGATTCGGGGCAGCGCAAATAACGGTTTGGCGGTGGTGAAAGTGACACGTGATGCCTGTGGAGGTTGTTTTAATATTGTACCACCTCAACGCCAGGCAGATATTAGGGTTAAGAAAAAGATCATTGTTTGTGAGCACTGCGGAAGGATATTGGCAGATGCTGATGAGATAGCGGAAGTAAAAGCCCCGAAAAAGCGACGTACCACCAAGGCAAAAGCTAAATAAGGTTTATCTCAGCCAATATTTACATTTTGGATAAAATATGGAACAAGGTGAGTTATCATGCTCAC
>JAPUIM010000149.1 GCA_027297025.1 Bacteroidota bacterium
AGTTACATTTTTACCTGCAAGGACAACAACCTGAAGGATTCGTTAAAACCAGTCAATTGCAAGAGCAAGATCCGCAATCCAAAAATGAGTTATATGACCTACTCACTTTTGACACGGATATCGGAAAAGATTCAGTAGATATTTGGCAGGAATTCGAAAATATCTTCCAACGGTTAAATGGTTTTACCTATTATCGGGACATTTATCAACCCTATCACAAGGCAGCATTCGATTCATTGTTGGCCGATGGGGTGCAGCATGTGGAGATCAGGGCACGTCTAAACGGTGGACTGTATGATCTGGAAAATCCGAAGAACTATTACAATTCGGACTCTTTGGTAATGGCCTTAAAAGAAGTTATGGAGGAGGTTCAACTGGAACATCCGGAATTTACTTTGAAATTGATCTATACCAGTATCAGGCTTGGCACTAAGGAAGTGGTGCTGGACCAACTCATCAATGCCTATCACATCAGGAAAAAATACCCGGATTTGGTGGTAGGGTTTGACTTGGTAGCCAATGAAGACGACGGAAACACTACCTTGTATTTTCTGGAAAATTGGCTGAAAATGGATTCTTTGAACCAAGCCTTCGGTATCGACATGCCCTTATACCTGCATGATGGCGAGAGTAATTGGTCCACTTTGACTAATTTGTACGATGCGGTATTATTAAACTCCCGTAGAATAGGACATGGATTTAATTTGGCCCATTATCCCACTTTGATAGAGCAAGTCAAACAAAAGAATATAAGTATAGAAATTTCCCCACTCAGCAACCAGATCCTGGGTTATGTATCTGATCTCCGGATGCATCCTGGCCAATATTTTTTGGCCAATGGGGTGCAATGCACTATCAGCTCGGATGATCCGGGGGTTTTTGGCTATAATGGGCTCTCCTATGACTACTGGTCTATTTTCCTGGCCTGGGAGCTGGACTTGCGTTCCCTGAAAAAGCTGGTCATGAATTCTCTGGAGTACAGCAGCCTGAACGATAAAGAAAAACAACGGGCTTTTGAGCATTGGGAAAGCCAATGGCAAAAATTTATAAAATACGCAGATGGCTATTTGGATGAATTAATCATATAAAGAAATATAATCTCCTCTTTGGCAATACAGTCATGACACACAAAATACTACCAATATTTACGATCTGGGCTTTGCTTCTAAGCTGCCAACCTGCCCAGAAGCAAACAGAACAGCCAGAACCTTTGCCCATAAAAGTTGTGGTGGTGGCTATGTTTGAAAAAGACCAGGATGAAGGTGATCAACCGGGAGAATTTCAAAATTGGGTGGAGAAACTTCCACTGCCTCAAACCCTGGAGTTTCCCCATGGTTATCGCAACCTCAGGTACAATGATCGTGGTATTCTAGGGATAGTCACCGGAATTGGTACCGCCAAGGCCGCCGCCAGTATTATGGCCTTGGGAACGGATCCCCGGTTTGATTTGTCCAAAGCCTATTGGGTGATCGCCGGTATAGCAGGAGTTGATCCCACGGATGCCTCACCCGGATCAGCTGCCTGGGCGGAATGGATCGTGGACGGGGATCTCTCACATCAAATCGATGCCCGGGAAGTCCCGAAAGATTGGCCTACCGGTTACATCCCTCTGAGACTAGCCATACCCTATGAAAAACCGGTTCCGGAAAATAAGGAGGGGGTAGTTTACCGACTAAATAGCCAGCTGGTGAATTGGGCCTATAACCTTACCAAAGATATAAAGCTTGATGATAATGATAATATCAAGCAGTTAAGGGAATTATATACTGATCATCCAAATGCTCAAAAACCACCGTTTGTGCTCAAGGGTGATCACCTGGCAGCCATGACCTACTGGCATGGCAGTTTGCTTAACCAATGGGCCAATGATTGGGTACATTACTGGTCAAATGGGCAGGGCAATTTCGTAACCTCGGCCATGGAGGATACCGGCTCCTTACAGAGTTTAACCTTTTTGGCCAAAGCTGGTAAAGTGGACCTGGATAGGGTACTGGTATTACGAACGGCCAGCAATTTTACCTTGCAATACCCGGGAATCACCGCCGCAGAAAGCTTGAGCGGGGAAAAATTAAAAGGCAAGGGATATACCGCCTATATCCCAGCTTTGAACGCTGCTTACAAAGTGGGAAGCCCGGTAGTTAATGAACTGGTAGATAATTGGGAACAATACAAAAATCAAATTCCTCAATAAATCTCTGCTTTTTGAGATGATCTTATGCTAGAAAGATTTTTTCGCCTACAACATTTTCAAACCAATGTTCGAACCGAAGCATTGGCAGGATTCACCACCTTCCTCACCATGGGTTACATCATTTTTGTAAATCCCAGTATTTTGGAACAAACGGGGATGGACAAGTCGGCGTTGGTGGCGGTGACCTGTTTGATTGCGGCTTTCTCTACTTTGTTAATGGCGCTAATTCCCAGGGTTCCCATTGCCATGGCGCCGGGAATGGGAATGAATGCTTTTTTTACCTATACCCTAGTTTTAACCTATGGTATCAGTTGGCAAGCAGCCTTGGGAATTGTTTTCTGGGCCGGTTGTTTATTTCTATTACTAAGTTTAGTAGGAGCTCGTAGGAAGATCCTTCAAGCTATTCCACCTTCATTAATTACTGCCATATCGGTGGGAATAGGTTTGTTTTTGTTATTCATAGGTTTACAAAACATGGGGATCATCGTAGCCCATCCTGCCACTTTAGTCACCATGGGCGAATTTTCTACCACTGGTTTGATCGGGATTGCGGGATTGTTCTTGATCATTTATTTATTGATTAAAAACATCAAGGGAGCCATTTTGGTTGGCATCGTTTTCTCCACCATCTTGTCCCTGGTCTTAGGTTTAGTGGAACTGCCCAAAGAGGCAATCTCTTTAAATATTGATATCAGCCCAATTTTCATGCAATTGGATCTTTTCGGGGCATTAAAACTCAGCCTGATAGGGCCCATCTTCGCCCTGATGTACATGGACTTGTTTGATACTTTGGGTACCTTGGTAGCCTGCTCCCACGAAGCGAATCTGGTTAAAAAAGATGGCACCATCAACAATCTATCAAAGATGCTTAATGTGGATGCCGTTGCCACCATAGGTAGTGGTCTATTGGGCTCCTCTCCTACTACCAGTTTTATCGAATCGGCTACCGGCATTAGTGAAGGAGGACGTACCGGTTTGACCTCGCTAGTTACCGGAATATTTTTCCTATTGGCCCTTCTATTCGTTCCTTTTATTGCTGTGGTTCCCAATTATGCCACCGCACCTGCTTTGATTGTAGTGGGAATATTCATGATCAAGCAAGTTGTCAAGATTGATTTCACACATTACGAAGAATCCATTCCCGCCATTCTTACCATGATCTTCATGCCTCTGAGTTTTTCTATATCCGTGGGAATGTCGGTGGGTTTTATTTCCTGGTGTATCATCAAAATCTTACTGGGCAAATTTAAGGAGATCGGATGGGTGATGGCCATCGTGGTACTACTTTCATTGATCAGCTTGTTGTGGTAAAAACCTAAGATCGTGTTTGGAATCAGTATCATTGAATGGGTAGGATACATGGGCTCGGCCTTGGTGGCTATCTCGCTCACCATGAGTTCCATCGTCAAACTACGTTGGTTCAACCTGGCCGGTTCGATCATCTTTGCTATCTATGGATTTGTAATCGATGCGTTGCCAGTGTTGGGGGTAAATGGTTTGATAATCTTGGTGAATATTTTTTATTTGATCCGGATGTATTCGCAAAAGGATTATTTTGAGATCCTGGAAGTCAAGACCGATAGTACATACCTCCAGGCATTTATGAAATTTTATGCCAAAGAGATTGAAAAGGACTATCCCGGTTTTCAATTTGAACCCGGTTCTGACAGGCTTTCCTACCTGGTATTGAGAAATATGGCGGTAGCCGGTGTATTTCTGGCCCATCGCCATGAGGTATCAACGCTGATTATTGACCTGGATTTTGTGATACCCCAATACGGAGATTTTAAACCCGGGAAATTTCTATTGGTCGAGAACCAGAAATTTTTCACCGATAAAGGCTATGACAAAATGTGTGTGCGTATTGGCCACAAAAAATACCAGAGGTATTTCAAGAAAATGGGTTTCACCAAACAGGATGAAACCATCTATACCAAGAAATTGAACTAGTTTATTGGGGATTAAAAATCTTCTCCAAAATCTTATGGGTGATTAAATAGGTAGGTATTACTCCTACTAGACCCAGGCTTCCCGAGGCCAAAGTATTACCGGTAAGCAATGGATTGTCAGAAGCATAGTAGGCATAACGGGTCACCACTTTTTGACTAATATTTTTGCGGATCATGGCTTGTGCCTGAATGGCTTTCTGATAGTGGGCCCCCTCCATTTCCAGTCCAATAGCCCTCCAGGAAGATTCCTTGAAATAACTCAATATGTCCT
>JAPUIM010000015.1 GCA_027297025.1 Bacteroidota bacterium
CCATAGGAGGCGATCTGGAGTTTACCGATGAGATTACCCTGGGTCAGAGCATTTTAAGAAGGACCACCTTGGAACCAAACCCGGCCGGTGATTAATTTTTAACCAGCTGCAAATTAAGCACAATATCCACTTCCTCACTTACTACCAGGCTCCCGCTGTCCAGGACATCGTCCCATTTCAATCGGTAATCAAAACGGTTCAATGAACCCTTGGCTTTAAATCCACTCACAATTTTGTCTTCTACCAAAACCTCACCACCATAAACGGCCTCCAATTCAATGGGCATGGTAACATCCCTTATGGTGAGATCACCCACTATAGTATATTGATTGTCAGAGGTCTTTTTAAAATCGGTACTGGTGAAACTAATGTAGGGGTATGTTTTGACATTGAAAAAATCGTCTTCCCTCAAATGTTTATCCCGGGTCATGTTCTCGGTATCGATACTGTTGACATCAATTTGGGCAGATATTCGGGCATTGGAGAAATCTGCACCCGTAGTTTTAATAGTCCCTTTGAATATATTGAATTTCCCGGTAACTGTAGATACAACCAAATGGGTCACGCTGAATTGAATGGACGAATGATCCGGAACAATCGTCCAAATTGTTTGCTGCGCTGGCAGTTGTATGACTACAATACACCAAAGAATGCCAATCAACCACAACTTTTTCATATTTACAGTTCATTGTTCGGATTGCCTTTTTAATATAAAAAATCTTTACATTTTTCACAAAAAAAACGAAAAAACAGTAGAGGAAATTTTTAACTATTGAAATAATTGAATTGCATCAAAAAAGCACAAAACACTGTAGCATGTAAAGGATCAAATAACTAATTTTGGGCGCCCGATATACGAAAAGTCAAAAATGGTAACATGAACCAACTATCTAATAGAATTAATTCGCTGAAAGAGTCAGCCACTATCTCCATGGCCGCTAAGGCCAGGGAATTCAAGGACCGCGGAATCGATGTAATAAGTCTAAGTCTTGGGGAGCCCGATTTCAAAACTCCCAAACATATTCAAGACGCTGCCAAAAAGGCGATTGATGAAGGAAAATATTTTTCGTATCCACCGGTTCCCGGTTATTTGGATTTCAGGGAGGCGATTTCTCAAAAACTAAAAGTTGAAAATAATATTGAATGTTCAGCCGGCGATATTGTGGTATCCAACGGAGCCAAACAGTCCATCGCTAATGTCATGTTCAGCCTACTCAATCCCGGAGATGAGGTGATCATTTACTCCCCTTACTGGGTGAGTTATCCGGCCATGGTGGAGTTGGCAGAAGGAATCCCTGTATTTATCAGTGGGGGATTAGAAAATGATTTTAAAACCACCGCCCAACAATTGGAGGATGCCATTACCGATAAAACTAAAATTTTGATTTACTCCTCTCCTTGTAATCCAACGGGCGCAGTATTTTCCGGTAAGGAATTAAAACAAATGGCTGATGTTTTAAGGAACCACAAAAATATTTATGTTATCTCCGATGAGATTTACGAACATATCAACTATAGCGGTGAACAAGTGAGTATGGCCTCATTTCCTGAAATGCGGGAAAATACCATAACGGTAAACGGATTTGCCAAAGGTTTTGCCATGACCGGCTGGAGAGTTGGATACATAGCTGCCCCATCCTGGATCGCAAAAGCTTGCTCTAAAATGCAAGGACAATTTACCTCAGCCAATTGTTCAATTTCTCAACGTGCAGCTTTGGCTGCTATTACCAGCGATTTAAGTCCTACTTTCGAAATGGCCAAAGCCTATAAAGATCGAAGAGATATGGTGTATGAACTGTTAAAAGATATTCCAGGAGTCAAAACTAATTTACCCAATGGCGCGTTTTATTTCTTCCCTGATATAAGTAGTTATTATGGCAAAAAAGACGGCGATAAGGAGGTAAACAATGCCAATGATTTTTGCCTGTATATTTTGGAAAATGCGAACGTCTCTTTAGTCCTTGGCGACGCCTTTGGTGATCCTAATTGTATTAGGTTATCTTATGCCGCCTCAGAAGAAGATTTGAAAAAAGCTCTTACTTCCATCAAAGAAGTCCTGGCCCGATTAAAATAGATGAGTTTTCAATCCATAAAGGAGATCTTTCATTCGTTTAATGACCTCACCGTGCTTATTGTAGGTGATGTGATGTTGGATTCTTATGTCTATGGTCATACCGAAAGAATATCACCCGAGGCCCCTGTACCTGTTGTTAATGTCTCCAAAAAAGAGCAGCGGCTGGGAGGCGCAGCTAATGTTGCCCTGAACCTACAGGCGCTGGGAGCCAAACCACTGCTGTGTTCGGTAATTGGTGATGATGCACAAGGGACCAAAATTTATGAACTTCTGAAGAAAAGAGGGATTTCTGATGAAGGTATGATCAAAAGTAAAAACAGAATCACAACAGTGAAAGAGCGAGTACTCTCGGGTTCTCAGCAATTACTCAGGATCGATCAAGAAACCGACCAGGAAATTGATGCCGCTGAGGAAAGAAAGTTAGTGGAAAAAATTAGCCAGTTCATAGGGCAATCCGATGTGATCATTTTTGAAGATTACGATAAAGGAAGTATCAATTCCACGCTAATTGCTGAAACTATTAAGCTGGCCAAGGCTCAAAATATACCCACTGTGGTAGATCCTAAAAGAAGGAACTTTTTTAATTATCAAGGAGCCTCCTTATTCAAACCCAATCTCAAAGAATTGAAGGAAGGACTTAAAATTGAAATTTCGCTGGATGACCAAAACCAAATCCATGAGGCCGTTGAAAAGTTAAGGTCAAAGACTAACATAGGAGCGGTAATGATCACCCTATCAGAGAAAGGTATTTATATAGCCAATGCTCAAGAAAAATATCTGTTGCCTGCCCATGTGAGAATGGTGTCTGATGTATCCGGAGCCGGAGACACCGTAATCAGTATTGCCGCCTTGGGTATGGCCTTGGAATTGTCCTTGCGTTTGGTGGCGGATCTTGCCAATTTAGGAGGGGGAATAGTATGTGAGTATCTGGGCGTGGTACCTATCAAAAAAGAACAATTGCTTCAGGAAGCCATTCAACACCAACTGTTATCAAATACCATAGATTCTTAAACATTCTTTTCTGTTATCCCTTCCCTGGAAAAATATTCAGTTATCTACTTTTTGTACTATTCCAATTTAATCATTGCTTTTCTATCAAAATTCTCATAACTTACAATAAGCAATAATTCAGGCCAGAACCCCAAAATCAACGTACAAGTCAATATGAAACGTTATCAGAGTTTGTTGATACTGACGGTTATCATAGGATTAACCGGATTTTCCCGGCTTGATAAAAACCAACCCCAGCAA
>JAPUIM010000150.1 GCA_027297025.1 Bacteroidota bacterium
TTTGCCTTTGTTTCACCTATTTTTCTAACCAGAAAAATCATAACGATGGCGGGTACAAATCCGATCTTCACTTCGGTATAACCAAATTTGGCTTCAGGACGAGTAAAGGCGAAATCGCAAACTGTTACCAACCCAGCGCCACCAGCGATAGCATGTCCCTGTACCTGGGCAATCACCAATTTTTTTGATGTATAAATGGTGTAAAATAATTGTTTTAGATTTCTGGAGTCTGCCAGGTTCTCCTCAAAAGAATTATTTTGCAGTTGCTGCAAATAAGCCAGATCAGCTCCAGCGCAGAAAACCTCACCCGATGCCCTGAAAATTATCACTTTGGCCTTTTTATTTTCTGCCGCCTGGGAAAAGGCCTCGGTTAATTCGTTGACTAACTGATCATTTAATGCATTTCTTTTGTCAGGTCGGTCGATGGTGATAAATGCTATTCTATTTTCAGTTGAATATTTTACAAATTCCATTTTCTAAAAGTCCAGTATTAAATTCCCTCCTGGTTTGATAGAACGATAATCTAAATTTAGCTTTTCCGCCTGCTTTATTAAAATATTGGTCAAATGTTTTCTGTTGGTATGATCCAGGATTAACTGTTTGAACTTGAAATAAGCCATCAGTTTATCCAATTGAGAGATGGAGTTGTTCCTTATTAACACGTAGTCAACTTCCAAACTTCCCTTAATGGGAGGTGCGTCCCGGAAGGGTTTTTCAATGAATACAAATGTTCTTCCCTCCCAGATGACCAGCGATAAATTATCAAACTGCTGACTAGGCGGATTTGAAAAGTTTGTAGCTACCTTGGTTTGGAAATTGAAGACGGTTTTCCCTTTAATAAATTCTATTTTCCCTCCGGTATACGCCGTATGGAAACTCAGCTTTAGTTGTTGATTTAATTTATTAATTTGATAGAGATTCATCCCAATAAGTAAGGAACAAGAAATGAATCCTATGATCGTGTATTTAAATCGTTTGGTAACCAATAGTGCTATCAGTGCAATGACTATAATGTAAATCAGAATAGTCTGAAAAGCATTTATCCGAATATTTTCCACTAAACTTAATGGCAAAAACTCAATCAGGTATATCAATTTGTTAACTCCCCGGATTAAAACCTCCAGAGTTCCTGAAAAAAATGCGGTGGCCAGTGGCCAAAAGGAAAAAAGTAAGGTCCCAAATCCCAAACACAACATGAGAAAAGCCGCAGGTACTACCAATAGATTGGAAGCCATAAAATACGTAGGGAATTGGTGAAAATAGTATAATGTCAATGGAAAGGTAGCTAATTGGGCAGAGGCGGTTACACAAACAATAGACCACGCTTTTTCAAGAAAATAGTTGTTTACTTTAATCCATAGGAAAAGTTTTGGGTAAATGTAAACGATCCCGATTACCGCTATATATGAGAGTTGGAATCCAATGCTGGTGATCATGAAGGGGTTTATAAGTAAAAGGATTAATGCTGATATGGCCAAAGTATTGTAAATATTGGATTGCCGTTGGAATGCCTGGGCCAGAATAATAACCGTAAACATGATAACCGCTCTAAATACTGAAGGTGACAATCCAGTAATCAAAGCATACATCCAAAGCACTGATAAGGAGATGGTGGCTACTACCCAATTACCCACCTTACCTTTTTTCAACCAACCTAATAATCCTAGCATTACCAGGTACAGGATCCCCACATGAAGCCCCGATACAGCAAGGATATGCATGGTTCCTGCCTGGGCATACGAGGCTTTCAGTTCAGGAGTAAGTTGTTCCCGCATGCCCAATACAATAGCCAAGGCGATTCTTTCTTCGTTTTCACCTTTGATATATTTTCGGAATATTCTCTCAAATCTTTTCCGAAGCTGAAGAGAAAATTGCACAATCATATTGGGAGGTCTATTATCCAATACTTTTATGTTTTCGGGGGAGATAAAATGTTGATGAAAAACATTTTGGTAGCGCATAAAAGTTCGATAATCGAAAGAACTCCCGGGTGGTGAAGGAGGGATGAGTCGTGGGTGTCCTTTGATAACCAATAAATCCCCATAGACAAGTTCCGTGGTATTTTGTGAAGGGGGTTGAATAAGTATCACATTACCTGAGGCGGAGATCCAGCTATCTTCTAAATTGATCATTTTTATTTCCAGCCGGCTTCTTATGTAATTTCCTTTGGTTTCTGTGGTACTTAAAACCACGGCCTGGTAATAATCGAAGTTATTTTTTTGATGAATAATGTGATGGGGATTTTTGTCGGCTCGGTACTTGATGGTCCGGTAATATCCGGCAAAGACTAAAAAAAATAAGGCAAAAACACCAAGTAAGGGACTGATCCAAGGACTAAAATTTCTTCCCGTACCTAAGTACAAGGCCAAAAAGCCAACCACCATGAATATCAATAACCAAAGAGGGTTTAAAAAAGTTGAGGGAAAATTAATGGCGCAGAGAATCCCGATAATAAAGGCCAATGTAAACCTAACAAAAGGGTATGGTGTCCATTTAAACATAAACCCAATTTCTCGTTTAAATGGACAGTATTAAAGGGCATATTATACTTTAAAATAACAACTTAATAAACATTTAAATAGATTTTACAACACCATATATGGCAATAAAGACAAAAAATAATTTTAATAGGAAATAAAAAATATTAAAAAAGTAACAACTATAATTTATAAACCATTTTTAAATGATCTATGCCACATTCTTGGAATAATGTACCGGTTTTTTGAAACCCCAACTTCTCATACAAAGATAATATACCCAACTGGGCATGTAGATA
>JAPUIM010000151.1 GCA_027297025.1 Bacteroidota bacterium
AAAAAGACATTGACATTAAAACAATTTGAAGAGAAGTATTCCTCAATCTTTATTAAAAAAGCCAAGTATTTTCGCAACTGCAACCTTGGCCAGATATATGAAAACAAATTCTCTAACACTAAGCTGGGTAAAGAAATTAAATCCTTGCTTAAAAGATATGATGCACTAGTTAATATTTCATGGAAGCTTGCCCACTATAAATCAGCAGTACGCTATTTACATAAAGATCCTGTTGATATAGCGGCCACCGGAGGAACAAATTGGCAAAAATATTTACCTCCCAGATTTCAGAAGATAATATTCTATCCTTCCTTGTGGACAAAAAAAGAAAAAGAGAATTGGGGAAAAACATGGGTAATGAAAGAAGTATATCATATGGATTAAACATTTTTCTTAGTAAAATCAATAATATTTTTTTAAATTAGCTTAAACTTTGCACGCTAGCTCTAAACTTTGGTTTAGAAAACCCGACTGTTATTGGATATTGATAAAATGAACTGGCGATGTCTTCGCAAAGAATAATTATTTCTATTCTCTCACTAGTGATATCTGTTTGGCTTTATGGTCAAAAAGTCAATCTGTCATTATATTATGATAAAGAAAAAACCATCCTAAAGGAAACCTACGAGGTCATCGATTCTGCATTAAACGGGCAATATGTACACTATTATAGAGATGGCAAAACTAAAGTGAAAGGTTTTTACCAAAGTAATGTGCCTTCGGGAATCTGGGAATATTTTTACGAGAACGGACATACAAAAATGAGGGGAGAGCTACGAAAAAATAAGAATTTTGGAATGTGGGAGTATTACTATGAAAATGGGAGTAAAAGTATGGAGGGATCTATTTTTGGAGGGAAAAGGCAAGGAAACTGGAATTTTTATTACCAGGAAGGCCCCCGAAAAAGCCACGGGGAATTTGTCGACAATGAAAAAGTAGGCAAGTGGCTAACGTACTATCCAAGTCGAGAACTAAAAGCTGAGGCTGAGTATGAAAAAAATAAAGGGAAATATATTGAGTTTTACGAAACCGGGGAGCGAAAGGTTGAAGGGTTAATCCTCAATGGAAATAATCACGGGATGTGGATATTCTATTATGAGGATGGGCTGGTACAGGCTAACGGCGCTTATAAAAATGGTTCAAAAAATGGATTCTGGAGATATTTTTTTGAAAATGGCCAGGTTTCAACCGAAGGTGATTATATAGATGACAAACAAGAAGGGGAATGGATCTACTACCATCAGAATGGGATAGTAAGCTCAAGAGGAAATCTTAAAGTTGGCAAAAAGGATGGGTACTGGAGCTTATTTGATGATACCGGGATACTAGTCGGCGAAGGGGAATTCTTAAAAGGAGAAGGCATTTATACGGAATATCATGGAAATGGAAAAATAAAAGCCACAGGCAAATTGTTAGACGGAAAGAAATATGGAAAGTGGAGCTATTATTATAATTCCGGTGAATTAGAGGGAGAATCAATCTTTGAAGATGACAAAGGAAAATACGTTGGCTATTTTAAAGCCGGTAGCAAAAAGATGGCAGGAAAGATTGAGAATGACCAAAAAGTAGGCACCTGGGAGTTGTTTAATAGAGATGGCTCGTTAGCGGGGTACTACAAACCGATTGACAGTGAAGAACACCCTGAGTTTGAATTAAGAGAAAAATTGATACGCGAACAAAAACCAGGTGAGATGAAAGTAAGAAGGATTCCCGCCTATCTTTATAAAAAGAAAAAATTTCATCCGTTCACACCGAGGTTAAATGAGTTCAAAGGTTTTATCATTGCCTATAATCCTTTCTCAACCTTTCTTGGAAACTTTCCAATATCTGCAGAATGGTATGCGCAAGAAAGATTAGGTCACGAAATTCAGTTCAATCTTATTCGAGATCCTTTTTTTAGTAAAGATGAAAATATAGCTCTGGATAAGAATTTTGAAAGAGGATTTGCAATAGCGCTCAAGCAAAAATTCTACATGAGGAATAATGGTAGCGGAGCATTTTATTTTGCTCATGAACTACGATATACTACTATTGACCATTCTGCTAATGTATTTGATCCCAATCTATTCAGCCAAATTGTTGTTAATGCTGACGAAACCAGATATGAATACTCCCTGATTGTAGGAAGGAGATATTTCAAACAATTTATTAATAATGGGCTCACCTTGGATGTATTTGTAGGGGCAGGCACTGGATTTAGGGATTTTGATCCCCATTTCTCACCACGATACGAGTCAGTATTTGATGAAGTACGAACTTCAAAAATTCCTTTCGCTTTCCGGTTAGGGGTAAATATCGGATAGTTGTTCCGGCTAACCCGAAGATAGAATTATCTTTGTGTTGATGAAAAGAACTTGCATTGTAGGCGCTAGCCCCAACCCGTCCAGATTTTCATATTCTGCGACCAAATTGCTGATGGATCACGGCCACGAGGTTATCCCCGTTAGTATAAAAAAGGGAGAGATTGAAGGCAAGACAATCCTGAATATCAGGGATAAACCGGAAATTGATAACCTTGATACCTTGACACTTTACATAAATCGATTTAATCAATATGAATGGTACGATTATCTTCTAGCTTTAAAGCCTAAACGAATTATTTTTAATCCAGGCGCTGAAAATCAGGAATTAAATAATTTGGCAAAAGAAAATGGCATAGAAACCATAGAAGCTTGTACGTTGGTGATGCTGCACACTGGGTCATTTTAAACTAGCGTCATGTTAAGGATGCATCGAAGGGTAATTATTAAGTTAAGTTTTATAAATCCTCCCTCTATATCTCCCTCCAAAGGGAGAAATCACTGGATTTAACTTAATTCTCAATACTAAAAAAATGAGCAGGAAATCAAATAAGAACCAATGGAAGAACCGAACTGGTATTGTATATTCTACAAATGAGCAACATGAATATGAAACCAGTGACTTAGATGAGGAAGATACACTTTCAAAAGGAAAACAATTATTAAGGGTTACACTTGATAGCAAAAAACGAGCAGGTAAACAAGTTACATTGGTTACCGGATTCAGGGGAACAAACAGGGATTTAAAAGAACTAGGCAAAACATTGAAATCCCGATGTGGGGTGGGAGGATCAGCAAAAGATGGCAAAATAATCATCCAGGGAGATTTCCGGCAGAGGGTTTCTACCATACTGAAAGAAATGGGATACGGTGTCAGGTAGTGTGCAGTTTCGGGTTTCGGGTTTCGGGTTTCGCAACTCAAAATTCGGAACTTTAAATTCAAAATTCTAAACTCAAAACCCG
>JAPUIM010000152.1 GCA_027297025.1 Bacteroidota bacterium
TTTAGCCCAAGAGGACACCACCCGGGTTTCATCAAATTTATCCTGAATATTATAGAGGTCTAAAAAATCCTTGAATGCTTCGGCAGCAGTGGAGATCTTTGAATTCCTGAGGGGCTTCGGAGGTTCAACCATATCTTGAAACAAGTTACAAATTGTTAGCGGTTGTTTATTTTTTAAGATGAAAATAATTTACATCCACCTTGAATTTGTTAAGTATCTCAGAAATTTGATGGGGTCTGGCATCAGTAATAAAAATCTGCCCAAAGGACCCTTTTAAAATCATATCGATCATTCTTTCCATTCGGATATCATCGAGTTTGGCAAAAATGTCGTCCAATAATAATAGTGGATTTTGATTAATGGATTTTTTCATATAATCATATTGGGCAAGTTTCAGGGCTATTAAATATGACTTTTGTTGGCCCTGGGAAGCAAATTTTTTTAGCGAGTGACCTTCAATGGTAAAATGATAATCGTCTTTATGAGATCCCAGATTGGTACGCAACAATGCCAAATCTTTGTTTATTGATCCGATAAAGGTTTGAGGAAATTCAGGCTGAGAAAAGTCCGAAAAATATACAAGGTCAGTATTCTCCTTTAACCCGGACATATAATGGTAATATTTTGTAAAGAGTGGTTTATAGTCATCTATGAATTGCCGGCGGGTGTGGAATAACTTTTGGCCTAAATCTAAAAGTTGGTGATCGTAAGGCTCTACAAGATCTGGATCAAAGTAATTTCTTTCCTGAAATTGTCGTAATAGACTGTTGCGTTGTTTAAGATTATGATAATAGGTTATAAGAATATTTAAATAGGATTGATCCACTTGTGAGATAATGCCATCAAAAAATTTACGTCTCAGTTCACTTCCCTCTCTAATGATATCAACATCATGGGGAGCAATTAACACCATTGGAAAAGCACCAATATGATCTTTGAGTTTTTCATATACTTTTTGATTGTGCTTGAGAATCTTTTTCTCTCCCCTCTTCAGTGTACATTGTAATTGATGGTGGTGGTTGTTTTTTTCAAACTTTCCTTTTATGGTAAAAAAATCTTGATCATACCGAATGTTTTGTGAATCGATAGCATTAAAGGCACTTTTGGTAAGAGTTAAATAATGAATGGAATCCAACAGATTAGTTTTCCCACTTCCATTTTCTCCTACAATACAATTAACCTGCGGGGAAAATTTAAAACTCTGTTTTTTGTAATTTTTGAAGTTTATCAAAGTTAGATTTTCCAGCCTCATTAATTTCTTTGTTGGATGATTTTAATTATTTTGCAACCCTGTTTGTTGTAAAACGAAAGATTTTTAGAGTTCAAAAATATAAAATAATTGCCATGGCCAGCGCGAAAACCAAATCAAAGACCAAATCCAAACCCAAGTATTCTAAGGAGACTTATTTGTTTTGGTACGAAAGTATGCTGTTGATGAGGAGGTTTGAGGAAAAAGCCGGACAACTTTATGGTCAGCAAAAAATTAAAGGGTTTTGCCACTTATATATTGGTCAGGAAGCTTGTGCCGCTGGCTCAGTGAGTGCCCTGAAAAAAGGTGATAAATACATTACTGCTTACCGCGATCACGCCCATCCTATTGCTCTGGGAACTGATCCTAAAAAAATAATGGCCGAATTATTTGCCAAAGAGACCGGTGTATCCAAAGGCAAGGGTGGCTCTATGCATATGTTTGATAAAGAGAATAATTTCTTTGGTGGGCATGGTATTGTGGGAGGACAAATACCCTTAGGTTCAGGAATTGCTTTTGCAGAAAAGTATAACAAAACAGATAAATTGTGCATCACCTACTTTGGAGATGGTGCCATCAGACAGGGGTCGTTTCATGAGTCATTGAACATAGCCATGACTTATAAAATTCCGGTCATATTTGTCATAGAGAATAATGGATATGCAATGGGCACTTCAGTGGAGAGAACCTCCAATGTTACCGACTTGTATAAATTGGGTGCTGCTTATGATATGCCTTCCGCCGCCGTGGATGGAATGTCGGTAGAATCAGTACACGAGGCAGTAGTGGAGGCAGCAGTAAGAGCTAGAAAAGGAGATGGGCCAACATTATTGGAATTCAGAACTTATCGGTACAAGGGACATTCCATGTCAGATCCAGCCAAGTACCGCACCAAAGAAGAAGTGGAAGAGTATAAACAAAAAGATCCGGTAGAGCAGGTAAAAAATACTATACTTAAAGGAAAGATAGCTTCTGAAGAAGAGCTGGCTAAAATTGTCCAGAAAGTAAAAGATCAGGTGGAAGAGTCGGTAAAATTTGCAGAAGAATCGGATTATCCTAGTCCAGACGAGGCTTTTAAGGATATCTATGCTCAGAACGACTACCCTTTTATTACCGATTAGCACCTTCATCTATTGATACGCTTCCGGCATCAATGTATTTCAGAAATTTATAAGAGTTCCCCTCTTAATCTGCTTGTTTTATATAAACTTTTTTGTATTAAATTTGCATTCTGAAAAACAATACGATGGGAAAGAAAAGCAAAAATCAACCTCGGGAGAGTAAGGAGATATTTGAAAGTCCGGAAGCTATTGCCGACAAGATTTCCAAAACTGAGGAATTTGTGGCAAGGAATAAAAATATTGTTCTAACAATATTGGGGATTATTGTAGTGTCAGTGGCAGGGTTTTTCGCCTATCGTTCTTATATAAATGGTCAAAATGAATTGGCCCAAAGTGAGCTATTTCAAGCAGTGTATTATTTTGAGATGGACAGTTTAGACAAGGCGTTGAATGGAGATGGTAACAACTTTGGTTTACTTGATATTGCCAGAGATTATAGCTGGACTAAGGCGGGCAATTTAGCAAATTTCTATATTGGTGTCAGCTACCTTAAAAAGGTTGAATTTGAAAATGCAATAGAGTACTTGGGCAAATTTAATTCGGATGATTTGGTAATTCAGGCGAGAGCGTTTTCCCTCATTGGGGATGCTTATATGGAATTAGGCAATTATTACGATGCTCTGGACTATTACAATCAGGCAATAGATTATAAGCCCAATAAGTACTTTACACCCCAATATCTTATCAAAGCTGCAGTAGCATATGAAAAGCTGAATGATTTTGAATCAGCCAAAAAATGTTATAAAACTATAGTTGATGAATATTACGATTCGGACCAATTTACTGAAGCACGAAAACAGGAAGCAAGGTTAAAAGGTCTGGCATCCTAGAACACATGACCCTTGATACAAAGGGATAAGGTGAAGGTGCCTTATCCCTTTTTAATTGCAATTGTAAAACTGAAAAGTAAAAATGGCCACTTCTTTAAAAAATCTCAGTGAATTCAGTGGTAAGAATATGTTAGACATGTCCTACAGAAAATTTGCTATTTTGGTTTCTGAATGGAATGAGGTAATAACCGAATCCTTGTTTTCAGGAACCTTCGAAACTCTTATAAAGAATGGAGTGCCAAAAGAAAATATTTCCAGGTGCGATGTGCCGGGAAGCTATGAACTTACTTGAGCCTCCCAGTGGATGGCTCAAAAGCCTGAAGTCGATGCAGTCATTTGAGCCATCCACTGGGAGGCTAAAGTAAGTTC
>JAPUIM010000153.1 GCA_027297025.1 Bacteroidota bacterium
CCTTTAACCAACGAGGAATTAGGACAGGTCAATGGAGTAGGTAAAGGAAAGGTGATGAAATTTGGGAAACTTTTCCTGGAAGTGATCAACAAATACGTTGAAGACAATGACATAACTACTGCCTCTGATGTAGTAGTCAAATCCGCTATCAATAAATCAAAGATCAAGATCTTTATCATTCAACAGATAGACCGGAAAATAGATCTGGATGAAATTGCAGAATCAAAGGCGGTGACCTTAAACAATATCATTGACGAGATCGAGCATATCTGCTACTCAGGCACTAAACTGAACCTTGACTATTACATCCATCAAATCCTGGATGAAGAAAAACAGGAAGAAATTTATGATTATTTCATGAACTCAGAAACCGACAGCATCGATACTGCTTTCCAGGAATTGGGAGAAGAGGATTATACCGAGGAAGAAATAAGATTAATGCGCATTAAATTCCTTTCTGAAATTGCCAACTGAGTTTTATATTCGTCTCCACCAAGATTGGCCGTTATTACCACTTCTAAACATTGAATATGAATATTTTAATCATTGGAGCAGGTGGAAGGGAGCATGCTCTGGCTTGGAAGATCCAACAAAGTCCTTTGTGCACAAATCTATTT
Source organism: Bacteroidota bacterium (assembly GCA_027297025.1). Taxonomy (GTDB): domain Bacteria; phylum Bacteroidota; class Bacteroidia; order Cytophagales; family Cyclobacteriaceae; genus JAPUIM01. Next base: position 618 of record JAPUIM010000153.1, read on the forward strand.
GTTGCTCCGGGAAATGCCGGAACTGAAAAAATCGCTAAAAACGTTCCACTTATTGTTACAGATTTTGAAGGCATTGCCAAATTTGTAACCAATGAAGACATTGAAATGATAGTGGTAGGGCCAGAGGAACCATTGGTGAAGGGATTGCGCGATTTTTTTTCTGAACTTCCGAATTTAACAAAGGTGCATATCATTGGCCCCGATCATAAAGGGGCACTTTTGGAGGGCAGCAAGGATTTTTCTAAAAGGTTTATGCTGAAGTATGGTATTCCCACAGCAAATGCAAAAACCTTCACAATTGATTCACTACAACATGGGCTGGAATATCTGGATGCTATTCAACTACCCATAGTACTTAAGGCAGACGGTTTGGCTGCGGGAAAGGGGGTACTTATATGCCCTACCCATGAAGAAGCTAAAACCAATTTGAGGCAGATGTTATCAGAAAAAATGTTTGGAGAGGCCAGCCATAAAGTACTGGTAGAAGAATTCCTGGAAGGCATTGAACTTTCAGTTTTTATAATTACAGACGGGAAGAATTATGTGACATTGCCTGAGGCCAAAGATTATAAAAGAATTGGAGAAGGTGAGACCGGTTTAAATACCGGGGGAATGGGAGCGGTTTCTCCGGTGGGATTTGCTGATAAGCATTTTATGAATAAAGTACACCAAAAGATCATCGAACCCACCATCCGTGGGCTGCAACAGGAGCAAATTGATTATATCGGTTTTATCTTTATTGGATTGATGAATGTGGATGGGGAACCTTATGCAATTGAATACAACATTCGACTGGGTGACCCGGAAGCTCAGGTAGTTTTACCCAGAATTAAATCTGATCTAGTGGAGTTGTTAATGGCCACCGCAGAAAGAAGGCTACAAAATGAAAAACTGGAAATATTTGATCAAACTGCCAGTACCGTGGTGGTGGTAGCGGAAGGTTATCCGGGAACCTACAAAACAGGCAAGATTATAAATAATTTGGACAAAATTACCCGGGCCAATGCCTTTCATGCTGGAACGGCGACCAATAAAAATAACCAGATTATCACCAATGGTGGCAGGGTAATAGCAATGACCGGGCTTGGTGAAAATCTAAAGGAAGCATTAGAAATTTCGTTTGAAGCTGCGGATACCGTCCATTGGGATGGATTATATTTCAGAAGGGATATAGGGAAAGATTTGCTGGTAACACCACCACTATAAATCCTTTATCTTTATTAAATTTGATGAAAATTAAAAAAAATGTCGGCTTGTAGCAGTTGTAGTAATGGAAACGGATCAATAGCAGGTTGCAACAATAATGGAGGATGTTTAACTGGCGGATGTAACAAAATGAATGTATTTGATTGGCTCTCCAATATGGAAAGACCTGGACCAGAAATATTCGATGTGGTGGAAGTTAGATTCAAGGGGGGTAGAAAGGATTTTTTCAGCAACAACAATAATTTGGACCTAACCACAGGCGATGCAGTAGTAGTTGATGTGCCCAATGGCCACCACTTGGGATATATCTCGATGCAGGGCGAATTGGTTCGATTCCAGATGAAAAAGAAAAAGATCGAAAACGATCAGGAAATTAGAAATATCTATCGGCTGGCAAGTCCCAGGGATATTGAAAAAAATGAAGAGGTCAAAAATAGGGAAATGCCAACCTTATACCACGCCCGAAAGATTATCGAAGAGTTAAAATTAGATATGAAATTGTCCGATGTGGAATATCAGGCAGATAATACAAAAGCTACCTTCTATTACTCGGCAGATGAACGTGTAGATTTCCGTGAACTAATTAAGGTGTTGGCCTTAGAATTTACGATCCGGGTGGAAATGAGACAAATAAGTCTTCGACAAGAAGCCGGTCGATTAGGGGGTATAGGTTCATGCGGAAGAGAACTATGCTGTTCTACTTGGTTAAGCGATTTTAAAACTGTTTCAACTTCGGCTGCACGCTACCAAAATCTTTCTTTAAACCCCAGTAAATTATCGGGTCAATGTGGCCGGTTAAAATGTTGTCTGAATTATGAGTTAGATACCTATCTTGAGGTCTTGAAGGATATCCCCACAGTGGAAGAACCCTTGATGACAAAAAAAGGTAAAGCCAATCTTCAAAAAACTGATATCTTCAAAAAAATAATGTGGTTCGCTTACGAAAATGAAAACAATTGGATACCGGTAGATACTGACAGGGTGATTGAAATTATAGAACTGAATAAAAAAGGGTTAAAACCAGATTCTATAAAAGTGAATATGGACGAGACGCAAAATGAAAGTATTCAGGCTTTGAATAGCGATCTTGAGGCCTTGGATAAACGTTTCAAACGAAAATCAAAAAGTAAATACAGGAATAAGAACAGAAATAAAAGATATAAATCCGGTTTTGATCGAAGAACCTGATGTTGTATGAGGACTTACCTTCTAAATGTTTCAGTAATTCTAACAATTTTTTGGTCTTCTTGCGATCCCAATAGGATTTACGAAAAGAACCAGGATTTTATTTTCAAGTATTGGCACAAAGATTCCATCGCTTCCTTTCAATTTGAGATTCAGGATCCTACTGCGTCCTATAACCTGTATTACAATATTCGCAACACGGCATCTTACCCCTACCACAATCTATATGTAACTTACTACTTGGAGGATTCTCTGGGCAGAACTGTCATCTCGGAACTGGACGAAATGTTTCTTTTTAATGCCAAAACCGGGAAATCATTAGGAAAGGGACTCGGAGATATATTTGACTATCAAATACCGGTTTTGGAAGCTTATCAATTCAATGCGAAAGGAGAATATACTTTTAAAGTACAACAGTTCATGCGCATGGATTCACTTCCTGAAATCCTCTCCATCGGATTAAGGGTGGAAAAAATACAACCTTAATTAAAGAATCTTAATAAACGCTCCCTGATACTTTCAGGATCATTCCAGAATCCTCGACTAGACAAGTAGGTAAACTTCCAGTTCTTTTTACTCAAGGTAAAAGGAGTATAAACATGGGCTTCTTTAACCGAAATGGCCTGGTGATAAAGATTATCGTCAGTCAACAATAATCCGGTATATTTTCCCTCCTTTTTGACCGTAATGTCAGCAAATGGCAATTCTTGACTTAATTCGACTTTCTGCCCCTTGAAATCATCGAATTTGAGGATCTTGTTTTTCAAAAACCAGTCGGCACTATGGCCATTGAGAGGTTTTATTTTAGGTTTATATTTACCCTCAGATACATCTCTGGCATATTGCAAATATTTTTTAAGAAGTTTTGGTCCCTCATTTTTACTTTCACCTACTTTCAATTGTTCGGGATAAATGCTGCTCACTACGTGTACCGCTTCCCGGGCTCTGGTAATTGCTACGTTCAGTCTATTCTCACCATGTTGAATATTTAATGAGCCAAATTTGATGGTCATTTTGCCGTCTTTATCCGGGGCGTACGCTGTGGAAAATATGATAATGTCCTTTTCATCTCCCTGTACATTCTCAATGTTTTTTACAAACAAAGAATCGGGCACTTTTAATGTTCTCTCGATGGCAGCTGTTTCCAATAAATCCATTATAAAATCCTGTTGTTTGACATTAAATGTTACAATCCCAATTTCTTTTTCCGGGGCCTTGCTGATCAGGTCCTCCACGATTCTTACTACTTCGTTAGCTTCAACTTCATTGATATTGTCCGCCCAAATACCATTTACTTTGTTGTATATGACCGCCGGTTCTCCTTTGTTGATATCAATAAAATCCGGCAATAATTTTAGGTTGCCGTTGTAGAAGTGAAAATTAGAGAAATCTATCAAGTCCAAAGATTTACTGCGGTAGTGGCCTCTTAATTGGGCCTGCATCAGGTATTGATTGGCCAAATTGAGCAATGAGTCTACTTCCAATTCGACAGACTCATCATCGGAGTCATCTTCCCATCGCACTTTATATAGGTCATTGGGCTTAAGTTGCTTGTCGTCGCCAGCTATAACCACCTGGGCCCCCCGGTACATGGCTGGGATCCCCCTTTCTACAAAACATTGGGACGCTTCATCGAAGACTACTAAGTCAAAGATCTCCTCCATAGGGAAAATTGCCGAAACCGATTCCGGGGATGCCATCCAACAGGGAACCAAATTGAATAACTCATCTCCATAGTGGGCCACCAGCTTGCGAATAGGCCAAATCCTTCGTTTTTTGGTAACCTGATGATTGAGATCGCGATAGGTAACCAAGTTATTCAATCGGTTGTATTCGACATTCTTATAGGTTCGCTCCCGGGCTTTTAAAAGTAGAATCTCATTACTGATCAGGTATTTCTGCTTTACATTCTCCTGAAGCTCCTTTACTAACTTTTCAAATTTTAGAGAAGATACCGCTCGTAAAATAGGATATTTGATCTCTATATGATCAATCCAAGCC
>JAPUIM010000154.1 GCA_027297025.1 Bacteroidota bacterium
TTTTTATTTAAGGGTTTTGATTAAATTTGCGTCCCGTTAATTAAAGGATAAAGATGATCATAGTCAACGTCAAGGAAAACGAATCCATAGATAGGGCATTAAAGCGATTTAAAAAGAAATTTGAGCGTACCGGAGTGCTGAAAGAATTACGTAGCCGCACCTATTTCGTTAAACCTTCAATAAAAAGAAGAACAGTAAAACTCAAGGCAGCCTATCGCCAAAAGATGTACGCTGAGGATAATTATTAGATTTTTTTTCTATCATATAATCATTAAATTTATTTGAGGGAAGGTAATACTCAAATTGGACTTAATGGTTTCTTCTTTTCTAAAATACCTAGAATTTGAAAAGCGGTGTAGCCCGCATACCCTTAAATCTTACCGTAACGATCTTTTCCAATTCAAATCTTTTCTTGACTCTGACCTGGTTCCGGTAGAACTTGATAAGGTGGAACATCGACACATCCGGGGCTGGCTGATTCATATGGTACAATTGAACTTGTCGGCTACCACCATAAATCGCAAGATTGCCACTTTGCGCTCCTATTACAAATATTCTCTTCGTCAAAATTTGATTCACGGGGATCCTTCTTCAAGGGTTAAAATGTTAAAAGTTGGAAAACCTTTGCCGATTTTTGCCAAGGAATCGGAATTAACCAAAGCTTTAGACCAGATGATTTTTCAGGAAGGTTTCGGGGGGATTCGCGATCAATTAGTAATGGAGTTCCTTTATTCAACAGGTACACGTTTATCAGAACTCGTCAATCTACGGGAGCGTGATATAGATATTGCTCAGGCCCAGGTGAAGGTATTGGGCAAACGCAATAAACAACGGATCATTCCTGTACCCAAGCCCCTGATATCTGTAATCTCAAACTATCAGGTAAAAAAAAGGAAAGAATTTCCGGATAACTACTCCCCCTACTTAATCGTTAGTAATAAAGGAAGGCAGAGTTACCCGATGTTAATTTACCGGATCGTGAATAAAGCCTTAAAACCATTAAGTTCGCTGGAAAAACAAAGCCCACATATTCTACGTCATACTTTTGCCACTCACTTGTTGAACAAAGGGGCAGAATTGAACGCAGTTAAGGAATTACTGGGGCACAGCAGTCTGGCAGCAACCCAGATTTACACCCATAATTCTATTGAAAGACTGAAAGAGGTATTCAATCGGTCACATCCTAAAGCTTGATACAACACAAAACTGAGTTTCTATGATTTTACGTATGCAACCCGTTCATTTTGATGCCGACCAAAAATTGTTGGACTATGTTCAAAAAAAGGTCGACAAACTGGAAACATTTCATGACCGAATTATTGATGGGGAAGTCATCATGAGGCTTGAAAAAAGTCACCTAAACAAAAAAGAAGTGTTCGGAAATAAAACCGTTGAATTAAGGATCAACATTCCACGCCAGCAACTTTTTGTGAAAGATTTTTCCAATACATTTGAGTCGGCTATTGATCAGGCTTTAGAAAGGATGTCAAGACAACTCAAAAGAGAAAAGGAAAAAAGACAGCCCAGAAAAGTTAACACCAACCTAAAATAATCCTACAGGCCAAATACTGTTTTAACTTGCTCGACGTAATCGAGTTTTTCCCATGTAAAACACTCAACGTCCTTGTGGGTGGTTTTCCGGACAACTTCTTCGCCTGACTCCAAATTTCGCACCTCCAAATATTGGAGGGTCACAGGTTTTAGAAAAGGACTACGGCCCATATGACCATAAGCGGCTGTTTCAAAGAAAATAGGGTTGGTCAATCCGAGTCGTTCTATGATATTCTTTGGCTTCATGTCAAATATTTTCATGGTCTTTCCGGCTATTTCAGAGTCACTGATGTCCAATTGACTGGTTCCAAAAGTGTTTATTGTCAAGGATACAGGTTCTGCTACACCAATAGCATAGGCAACCTGAACCAATACTTCCCCGGCTACACCGGCGGCCACCAGGTTCTTCGCGAGATGGCGGCAGGCATATGCGGCACTGCGGTCAACTTTGGTAGCATCTTTACCGGAAAAAGCTCCACCTCCGTGGGCGCCTTTTCCACCATAGGTATCGACAATAATTTTTCGTCCTGTTAGGCCGGCATCACCGTGAGGGCCGCCAATGATAAATTTTCCAGTAGGATTGATATGATAAATGGTACCCTTCAAATATTCCTGCGGTAGTACATGCGCCACAACATGTTCGAGAACGTCTGATTTTATCTTAGCCAACATAGCAGACTCTGCTTCTTTTCGTGCCTGTGGAGAACCGTTATCGGGTGTAATAAATTCATCGTGTTGCGTGGAAATAACTACTGTGTGGATGCGATCTATTTTACCATCATCGGTATACTCTACGGTTATCTGAGATTTAGCATCAGGCCTTAAATAGGCCATAAGCTCAGGTTGCTCCTTTCTAATATATGCAAGTCGCTGTACCAATTTGTGAGAATAAGCCAAAGCCATGGGCATAAGGTCTGGAGTTTCTTCCGATGCATAACCAAACATCATCCCTTGATCTCCTGCTCCCTGTTCTTTCCCATCCATTTCATCCACGCCTTGTGCAATATCCGGACTCTGACTATGGAGGGTCACCATAATACCACATGACTCGGCATCGAATTTATAGTCATCTTTATTATAACCAATCCGTTTGATGGTATCTCTTACTACCTCCTGTACCTCAACATAGGCTTTGGTGGTTACTTCACCGCCTACAATTACCAGGCCAGTGGTAACAAAGGTTTCACAAGCAACCCGGGAATTTGGATCCTGTGCCAGCATGGCATCCAGGATGGCATCGGAAATCTGATCGGCAATCTTATCCGGATGACCCTCTGAAACTGATTCAGATGTAAAAAGGTATGACATTCATAGTTGGGGTTAAAGCACAAATTTAGCCATTAATTGTAATTAGCAAAGTGCGGCATATCTAAATATGGAAATACTAGGCCTGCAGTAAAAAAATTGTCGGGATTTTATGTAAATCTGGCAACTGCCCCCTCCATTCAGATACCTTCTTGGTCCTTACCACCTCATTTGATGAGGAAAGATTACAAGCGAAACAGATGTTGGTTTGATTTGCGCAACTATCCAGTAGGGCTTCCGCTAATGCCCTGTTGCGATAGGGAGTTTCCATAAAAATTTGTGTTTTACCAGTTATAAGGGACTCATTTTCAATAGACTGAATCTTCTTTAAGCGCAATATCTTATCAATTGGCAGGTATCCGTGGAACTCAAAGTGTTGACCATTCATTCCACTGGCCATCAAGGCTAATATAAGGGAAGAAGGGCCCACAAGTGGCGTAACTTTTACTTTATTGCGATGAGCCCATTGTACAATCTGATTTCCAGGGTCTGCAATTGCCGGACATCCTGCCTCTGAGATGACCCCTATGGATTGCCCATTCCTTAAGGGTGATAACAGTTTATTTATTTCTTGTTCATCCGTGTGTTTGTTAAACACTTCAAAGTGCAAATCGGAGACAGTTCTGAGTTTCAAGGATGAAATAAACCTACGGGCAGTTCTCACATTTTCAACCAGGAAGTAATCAACTGCTGAAATTACTTGTTTGATCTGAGGTGAAATCACCGACTCCTGGGTATTAGGAGCAATTGTACAAGGGATTAGATAAATTTGTGCGGGTTTATTGTTCATAGCTTCATCCAAATAAGTCTTTCTATTTTCATCAATATTCTTTCTCTTAAACCCGGAAGAAACAGTGCCAAATTGTTAATCCTGATCTAAAAAAGTCTGCACTATTTCCAGGAATGCCTGTGGGGCCTCAGCATGCACCCAATGGCCAACTTCAGGTATGGTGTTTATGGTGGACTGAGGAAACTGCTGGTGAATGGCGCTATAATCTTCTTCTCTGATATATTCCGACGATCCCCCCCGAATGAATAGAGTTGGGATTTGGATTAATTCTGTGGCAGAAAGGGCGTCTCCTACCGCATTTATGTGGTTATGTATGGCCGTAAGATTAATTTTCCACTCCAATGACCCGTTTGAGCTTCTTTTAAGATTCTTCAATAAAAATTGCCGGATTTTTGGGTCATGGACAAATTTGCTTAATAAATCATCAGCTTTTCGACGACTTGACAACTCTTCAGTGTTTATTGAGGAAAGGCCATCCAGGATTTGCTGGTGATAAACAGGGTATTTTTTGGGGGCAATATCCACAATTATCAGTTTTTTAATACCATGTGGACTCTGTGCAGCATAAAACATTGCAACTTTTCCACCCATAGAATGGCCGAGAATCGAATAATCAGCAACGCGCAGTTCATTTATAAGGTTATCTAAGTCGGCGACCATTGCCTCATAGTTAAAATGCTGGTCATGAAAGGACTGGCCGTGGTTCCGTAAGTCCACCAAGCATACAGTAGAATTTACTGCCAAATTCTTAGCCACACTCACCCAATTATCCAGTGAACCGAAAAGTCCGTGTAAAATAATCAACGGAGGCCCTCGCCCTATGATTCGATAATTGAGGGTCATAGGCTATTGAAGTTGTCGAAGATACAGTTGGATGGTATTTTCCAGTCCATAGTATAATGCATCACAAACAATAGCATGACCAATGGAAACTTCCTCAAGAAAGGGGATGGAGCACTTGAAAAACTTGAGGTTGTTCATGGTCAGATCATGTCCTGCGTTGATTCCCAAACCGAAATCATGGGCTATTTTTGCTGCTATTATATAGTCATCTATGGACTTTTGGGGATTGTCAAGGTACTGGTTCGCATATCGCTCGGTGTAAAGTTCAATACGGTCGCATCCTATTTCCGCTGCTTTCTCAATCCGTTCTTCTATTGGATCTATAAAAATGCTGGTTCGTATACCAGCTGCTTTCAAATGACCAACAATTTCATTGAGTTGACTTTGATATCTGATGGTATCCCAACCCTCATTGGAAGTGACCACGTCAGGTGCGTCTGGTACCAGGGTCGCTTGAGTAGGTTTGACAAGTTCCACTAACTTCATATACCGATCATCCGGATACCCTTCGATGTTAAATTCTGTAGTAACTACATCTTGAAGATCCAGTACATCCTGGTGGGTGATATGTCGTTCGTCCGGTCGTGGGTGGACAGTAATTCCCTGAGCGCCGAACGATTCACAGTCTAATGCTACTTTTACCACATCAGGATTATTACCTCCTCTGGCATTGCGCAGTGTAGCAAATTTGTTAATATTTACGCTTAACTTGGTCATTCCGTGATTTGAAGGACCGTAAATTTACGTAATATTAAGTAAAATGAAATGAGCTTAAAGAAACAGATTGATGAGGACCTAAAGGTGGCGATGAGGGCTCAGATAAAGGATGAGATCAGGGCGTTGCGAGGAATTAAGTCAATGATATTACTCGCAGAAACTGAAAAAGGGGCCACTGGTGAACTATCCGAAGACGCAGAAATAAAATTGCTTTCGAAAGCGGCCAAACAACGTCGGGATTCCGCCCGGTTATACGAAGATCAAGGACGTGAAGATCTAGCAGTTATTGAACGCTCAGAGCTGGAAATTATCAGCAAATACCTCCCTGTACAATTATCAGAGGAAGACTTGGTTGATCAATTGAGTCAAATCATTTCACAAGTTGGTGCAGTTGGACCACAAGACATGGGAAAGGTAATGGGAGCAGCCAACAAAGCGTTGAAAGGAAAGGCTGATGGAAGTACCATAGCTAAAGTGGCTAAAACCCTTTTAAATAAATAGGGTGTCAATTGTGAATATTACTGATATCATATTGTTGCTGATTTTAGGTTTTGCTGGTTACCGGGGCTATCAAAGGGGCTTTTTGGTTAGCCTATTATCAATAGTTGCTTTTTTTGTAGCTACCTTACTGGCTTTTCTCCTCCTTGACTGGGGCGTACAAATGTTGGATGACTTGGTCGAAGGGTTTAATGGTGCCTTCCCTTACCTGGCTTTTATTTTGATATTTATAGGGGTTGCCATTGCTATAAACTTGATCGGTAAGGTACTTAAAAAAGCCATTGACCTAACATTGCTAGGAGGTTTTGACAGCATTGGCGGTGGAATGATCGGAATACTAAAATGGGTTTTTGGCCTTAGCCTTCTAATTTGGTTTTCTCAGAATGTGGGAATTGAAGTGCCTCCTGACATGCAAAACGGCTCCCTGCTTTACTCCAGGATTGAGCCTGTAGCACCCTTTGTAATAGATAGCATTTCAGCGTACTTGCCATTCCTAAAAAGCCTTTTTCAGTCAGTAACTGAATATATGCGACCAGCTATTCCGTGATTTGACTTGGCAGTATATTGAAAAGCGGTATTAATCTAGTATTTTGCGGTAGGCTCAACCGATAAAATGAAACAGCTGGTACATCAGGAAGGGAAATTTAATTTCATTGACCAAGGTCAGGGTGAAATATTACTTTTACTGCATGGGCTGTTTGGTGCATTAAGTAACTGGGATGGTGTGGTGCGTCGGTTCAAAGATCGTTACCGGGTTTTAATTCCTCTTTTACCTATTAATGAAATGCCTTTGAAACAAGCTGGCCTGGAGGGTTTAGTAAAATTTGTGGAAGAGTTTGTTGAATGGAAAGAATTACGGGATATTGCCATAATGGGAAATTCGTTGGGTGGTCATTTGGCAATAATATATGCCCTAAACCGACCCGAGTATATAAAAAGATTAATACTTACCGGGAGCTCAGGACTTTTTGAA
>JAPUIM010000155.1 GCA_027297025.1 Bacteroidota bacterium
GCACAAAGAAAGCCCAGGGAATCTAACCGTACCGCAGTTATGATGGGGTTTCCTGATTATGGGCCAGGTGGACAGGTGGCGCCTTTACCCGGAACCAAAAAGGAATTGCAGAATATTCAACAGGTTCTCGCCGCTTCGAATATCAAAACCGAGGTGTATTTGGCTAAAGAAGCCAGCGAAGAAATTATTAAGGAAGTGAATAATCCGAGTATCTTACACATAGCTACCCATGGCTTTTTTTTAACCGATCTGGAAGTTGAATCCGAAAAGGTGTTCGGGATTGAAGTGGAAAAAGCAAAAAATAATCCCCTGCTGCGATCAGGTTTGATGCTGGCAGGCGCCGAAAAAGTCATTACCGGTGAATTTGAGATCTCCACTAATGACAATGGTATACTGACCGCCTATGAAGCTATGAACTTACAATTGGACGCTACCGATATTGTGGTTTTAAGTGCCTGTGAAACCGGTTTGGGCGATGTAAAGGTAGGAGAGGGAGTGTACGGCTTACAACGAGCTTTTATGGTAGCGGGTTCCCAATCAGTGGTGATGAGTTTATGGAAGGTGAGTGATGAAGCGACCCAGGCTTTAATGACCGACTTTTACACAATATGGTTACAGACTGGCGATAAAAGGGCAGCTTTCAAGAAAGCACAACTCAATTTAAAATCGCGTTATGCAGCCCCTTATTACTGGGGTGCTTTTGTATTGGTGGGGGTCTAGTTAGGGTACCTCTATAAAGTCTCGAATTCCTTATATAAATTGAAAATCGATATTACCCTATCCCTAAAGGGAACTCGATTTTCAGTGTTTACTCCCTTTAGGGCCGGGGTAAGAAACACTGAATCCAGAAGAAGACTTTATAGACAAGAACTAGCTAGAGATTTTTCCTAAGTTTCAGGAACCAACACCCGTAATGACAAGGGATTAATTTCGATTTTTAATTTGTTTTTTATTCGCAGCGATTCACCGTCGAGATGAACGTAATCAAAATCCGGACTTTCGATTTCCACCGATTCCACTTTTTGAATTTTCATGTATTTATTGCGGTCCATAGTTCGATTAAACAATTGATAAACCAATTGAGGGGCCAGAATTTTGGGGAAGGGCGAGATAATACAAAGATCCAATTTGCCGTCGGCTATATCGGCATGAGGAGAGATCCAGGCATTATTGCCGTACTGACCGGCATTGGCTACGGTAATTACAAAGGCTTTTTTTTCCCAGGCATTTCCATCAGCCATTATTTTGAAATGAAGGGGTTTAAAAAGTAAGAATTCTTTTATTACCAAATTTACATATCCGCTGAAACCTCGTTTTTGAGTAGAGGCAAATCCTCTTCCGATTAAAGAATCAAATCCAATCCCGGCGGTGCAGAAAAACATTCTATCATTGGCCGAAGCGGTATCTATGGCAGTTACATTTTGGTTGTTGATCACTTCAATGGCTTGGGCCAGGTTGGTTGGTAGGTTCAAATGTCTGGCCAGTCCATTTCCTGAACCGGTAGGTATGATGCCCAGGATAAGATTTGAATTTACCAGCGGTGTGGCAGTCTCGTTGATTGTGCCATCGCCCCCAACCGCTACAACCATATCGGTGCCGTTATCAACTGCTTCATGTGAAAGTTCCATAGCATGGCCTACATGTCGGGTAAGTTTTATTTCAGGGATAAACTTATCCTTATTCAAATGCTTTTCTATCAGTTGAGGGATGTTGTTCTTGGTCTTTATTCCCGCGATGGGATTAATGATGAAAAGAATGTTTTTTTTTGCGGGCAACTTGAATAACCTGGTAGTAGGTTGCAAATATAATTACTCCCATCAAATAATTACTTTTTGAGCCGGGGCATCCGATTTCAGAAAATAAAACATCATCTTTGTTAAAAATCTGAAAATGGGAATCAAGGCATCAGATCCCATAGGAATCTTCGACAGTGGTATTGGAGGCCTGACCGTAGCTCAGGCAGTAAAAAAGAGGCTTCCGGGGGAAAACTTGATCTATTTCGGTGATACTGCGCACTTGCCTTACGGTGACAAATCCACCGCGGCCATTCAGGCTTATTCTATTAAAATTTGTGATGTCCTTTTACAACATAATTGCAAAGTGATACTTATTGCTTGCAATTCTGCCTCGGCGGCAGCTTATGAATTGGTAAAGGAATACGTGGGCAGTAAGGCCAAGGTGATGAACGTAATAGATCCGGTGATCAATTATTTACGGGAAAACCTTGTTCAAACCAAAGTGGGCCTCATAGGAACCAAGCAGACCATCCTGTCCGGTGTATACGCCAAAAAGGTGAAGGAACTAGAGATAGGCATAGAGTTAACTTCTTTGGCTACTCCATTATTGGTACCCATGATAGAGGAGGGTTTTTTTAAAAATCAAATAAGTGAAGACATCTTAAATGAGTATCTGAAACGTGAGGAATTATCAGATATTAAAGCATTGATCCTGGGTTGTACCCACTATCCCTTAATTAAAACTGAGATTCAAAATTTTTACCATAGCCGGGTTCGGATATTGGATTCGTCGGAAATTGTGGTTGCCGCTTTGAAGGGATTGTTGGATTTCCATCATTTACAAAATAGTGGGAGTAATCATGTCGATCAATTCATGGTATCCGATTATACGGAGGCTTTTGAGTCCTCGACTCAAATGTTTTTCCAGGAATCAGTAAAATTAGAAAGTCACCGGCTATGGGAGTAGAATATTGGAAAAAGGTTTTGAAGCCAAAAGTTTAATGTATTAACTTTGTATCATCATTATCCCACATGAGCGACCCTATCAAGCATGAATGCGGTATTGCCCTCATCAGGTTGCGAAAACCCCTGGCTTATTATATTGAAAAGTACGGTTCTCCCAATTATGCGGTAAACAAGTTGTTCCTGTTGATGCAAAAGCAGCACAACCGGGGACAGGATGGCGCTGGTGTTGCCAATATAAAAATAGGTATGGAGCCCGGTTACCGTTATATAAGCCGGTATAGGACCATTGACCCTCAACCCATAGCAACCCTGTTCAAAAAGATCGGGAAAAAGCTATCTCAAGCCAGAAAAGTGGGAAAAGAAAATTTTTTTGATGCCAATTGGCTCAAGAAGAAATACGGTTTTACCGGAGAAGTTTGGCTAGGACATTTGCGTTATGGGACCCATGGTAAAAACAGTATTGAGCAGTGCCATCCTATATTACGACAGAACAATTGGCGAAGTCGCAACCTGGTAATAGCCGGAAACTTCAACATGACCAATGTGGATGAACTTTTTCAGATCTTAGTGGAGTTGGGTCAAAGTCCCAAGGAAAAAACCGACACCGTTACCGTAATAGAAAAGATTGGTCACTTTTTAGATGAAGAAAACCAGATGTTATTTGAAAAGTACAAGGATCAATTTTCCAATAAGGAGATATCCGAAATTATTGAAAGTGAACTGGACCTGCAACGGGTTTTAGAACGTTCCTGCAAAGATTTTGATGGTGGTTATACCATGGCAGGTATTGTGGGCCATGGAGCAGCCTTTGTAGCCCGTGATCCAGCCGGTATAAGGCCTGCTTACTTTTTTGCCAATGATGAGGTAGTGGTGGCGGCATCCGAAAAGCCGGCCATAAAAACTGCTTTTGGCATTGAGTACGATGAAATCAAAGAAGTGAAACCCGGTCACGCTTTGATCATTGAGAAAAATGGGGACTATGATCAAAAACAATTTATTGAACCCCTGGAAAAAAAGGCCTGCAGCTTTGAACGTATATATTTCTCCAGAGGATCAGATCCCGATATATACAATGAAAGGAAGGAGTTGGGGAAATTGTTGGTGCCGGATGTTTTAAATGCTATCGATCACGATCTAAACAACACTGTCTTTTCATTTATTCCAAACACCGCAGAGACCAGTTACCTGGGCATGATGGCGGGTTTGGAAGACTATTTAGTGGAACAAAGAAAACAGGTGATCATTGAGGGTAAGCCTGATAAAAATTCTCTTGATCAACTTTTATCCTTTAAACCTCGGGTAGAAAAATTGGTGATCAAAGATGCCCAGTTGAGGACATTTATTACTGATGATGAACATCGGGATGATTTGGTCTCACACGTGTATGACACTACCTATGAGGTGATCAGAAAAGATCAGGACACTATAGTGGTGATTGATGATTCCATTGTTCGAGGCACCACCCTGGAAAAAAGCATTTTGAGGATGCTGGATCGTATTGGTCCAAAAAAGATAGTCATAGTCTCATCAGCC